>JAFRVD010000086.1 GCA_017441825.1 Lachnospiraceae bacterium | reverse complement strand
TTGTAAATGTACATGATATGCAGGATATTCAGGAGCTGACGCTTATACTCATGCAGCCTCTTTACCTGAATATCAAACATGGAGAAAGGATCCACGTGCACATGATTGTGCTCCTGGATAGACTTCGCCAGCCGGATCTTGTTGCGGTATTTGATCTGCATGAACTCGCGCTGCGCGTCCGGATCGTCCGCGTACGGGACCAGGCCTTCCATCTTCGTAAGGTCCGTGATCCAGCCGTCTCCGATGTGGTTTGTCACCCATTCTGCTAGCAGCGGATTGCCGTGCAGCAGGAAACGGCGCTGCGTAATGCCGTTCGTCATGTTGTGGAATTTCTCCGGCCAGAGCTCGTAGAAATCCTTGAGTTCCTTGGTCTTCAGGATCTCGGTGTGAAGCTCTGCCACACCGTTGACCGAGAACGCGCACGCGATGGCAAGATAAGCCATCCGGACCTGCCCGTCATGCAGGATCTCCATGCGGCGGACGCGGTCTTCATCGCCGGGATATGTCTCGCGGATCTTCTGGCAGAACCGGCGGTTGATCTCCTCGATGATGGCATATACACGGGGCAGCAGCGCGCGGAACAGGTCGATGGGCCACTTTTCCAGCGCTTCCGACATGATGGTATGGTTCGTATACGCGCAGCAGCGGGTCACGGTCTCAAAGGCTTCGTCCCACTCGTAGTTCTCCACGTCCATGAGAAGGCGCATGAGCTCCGCCACGGTCAGCGAGGGATGCGTGTCGTTCATCTGGAAGACGACCTTGTCCTCAAAGCCGTAGAGCGAGCCGTCGTGGCTCTCCTTGTACTTCCGGATGGCAGTCTGGAGCGTCGCGGAAACAAAGAAATACTGCTGCTTTAAACGCAGCTCTTTGCCGGCGTAATGGTTGTCGTTCGGGTACAGGACCTCGACGATGTTCTTCGCCAGGTTCTCCTGTTCGATGGCCTTGGCATAGTCGCCGCGGTCAAAGGAGTCCAGGTTGAAGGTATTGATGGGCTCCGCGTCCCAGATGCGGAGCGTATTCACGATGCCTGAGCCGTAGCCCACTATGGGGAGGTCGTAAGGCACCGCAAGTACGGAGCCGTAATCCGTAAGGTCGAAATGCTCCCTGCCGTTTTCGTCCACGTTCATGATCATATGGCCGCCGAACTTGACTTCGCAGGCGTATTCCGGGCGGCGGATCTCAAAGGGATTGCCGTCCTTCAGCCATTCGTCCGGCACCTCAACCTGGTAGCCGTCGCGGATCCTCTGCGCGAACATGCCGTATTTATAGCGGATGCCGCAGCCGTACGCTCCGTAGCCGAGAGTAGCGAGAGAATCCAGGAAGCAGGCGGCAAGTCTTCCGAGACCGCCGTTTCCGAGCGCCGGATCCGGCTCTTCGTCCTCAATGCGGTTCAGGTCGAAGCCCATCTCAGAGAGCGCTTCGCGGACTTCCTTGTCCTCGCAGATATTGATCAGCATATTGCCGAGAGCCCTGCCCATGAGGAATTCCATGGACATGTAGTAAAGGATGCGGGCATCCTGCTTTTCATACGCCTCATGGGTCGCGATCCACTGGTCGATGACGATGTCCTTGACCGTGATGGCGACCGCCTGATAGATCTGCTGGTACGTCGCTTCGCTGACGGTCTTTCTGTACATGCGCTTGACAGCGTCCGCCACGTGATTCTTAAAGGTTTCCTTGTCAAAAGTATATTTCATAACCCTCCGATATCAGATCTGCTTTACGCCGAGGACACAGGCTTCGCCGTTCAGGTCCCATTCTTTCACATAGCCCTCGGGAGTTCCTTCCGCGATCGCGTCCGCAAGCGTATCCCCTGCGATATCCTCTCTGTACGCGTCAAAGATCTTCTTCAGCGTTTCGGACGCGGTGTAGGTGATCCGGATGTGGTCCGTCACATTGAAATCCGCCTCCTTGCGCATGGTCTGCACCTTGGAGATGATCTCACGGACGAAGCCCTCTTCGATGAGCGCGTCCGTGAGGTTCGTATCCAGGACGACCGTAACGTCCCCGTTGTTTTCGGAAACATAGCCTTCCTTCTGCGTCATGTCGATCAGAAGGTCCTCTTCCGTGAGCTCCGCGGTAAGTCCGGGAAGCTCGAGCTTTAAGACGCCGGTCTCCCGGAGTTCGTCCATTGCGTCGTTGCCGTCCAGCTCCGTAAGGGCTGTCCTGATGCTGTTGAGCTGCTTGCCGTACTTCGGGCCAAGGGTCCGGAGCTGCGGCTTGAAGGTATAGGTCGTGAACGAGCGGACGTCGTCCGTAAAGATCACGTCCTTCACGTTGAGCTCGTCTTCGATGACTTCGTCAAAATAGCCCTCAAGTGCGAACGGTGCCTTGACGAACATCCTGGCGAGCGGCTGGCGGTTCTTGATATTCGCGGCGTTCCGGGCCGCACGGCCCATCACGACGAGCTTCAGCACGTGGTCCATATTAGCCTCGAGCTCGGGATCGATCATGGATTCGTCTGCAGCAGGATAATCACAGAGGTGGATGCTTTCCGGAGCCTCGGGATCCACTGACCGGACGATGTTCTGGTAGATCATCTCCGTCATGAAGGGGATCATGGGCGCCGCAAGGAGCGACACCTTGTAAAGGACTTCAAAGAGCGTCATGTAGGCGTTCACCTTGTCCTGCTCCATGCCCTTCGCCCAGTAGCGGTCGCGGCAGCGGCGGACGTACCAGTTGGACAGCTCTTCAACAAAGTCCTGCAGCGCGCGGGACGCTTCCGTGATCCTGTAGTTTTCAAGGTTTCCGTCCACAGTTCTGATCAGAGTGTTCATCCTCGAAAGGATCCAGCGGTCCATGACCGGGAGATCCTTCGGCTCCCACTTCCCGTTTACAAGGTACTTCGTCGGGTCGAACTCATCGATCTCCGCGTACAGCGTATAGAAGGCATACGTGTTCCAGAGCGTGCTCATGAACTTCGAGCGGCCCTCGATGACCGTATCCTTCGAGAAGCGCTTCGGAAGCCACGGCGCCGAACTGTTGTAGAAGTACCAGCGGATCGCGTCGGAGCCGTACGTTGCAAGTGCCTCGAACGGATCCACGGCATTCCCCTTGGACTTGCTCATCTTCTGGCCGTTTTCGTCCTGGATGAGGCCTAAGACAACCACATTTTCATAAGGAGACCTGTTGAACAGGAGCGTTCCTTCCGCCATGAGCGAATGGAACCAGCCGCGGGTCTGGTCGACCGCTTCAGAGATGAACTGCGCGGGATACTGCTGCTCGAACAGCTCCTTGTTTTCAAAGGGATAATGGTGCTGTGCAAAGGGCATTGCGCCGGAGTCGAACCAGCAGTCAATGACCTCGGGCACGCGCTTCATCTTCCCGCCGCATTCCGGGCAGTTTAAGAGGATCTCGTCGATGTACGGACGGTGCAGCTCCACTGTCTTCGCGCGTTCGTCCCCGCTCTTCTCGAAAAGCTCTTCGCGGGAACCGACACACTCGCGGTGGCCGCACTCGCACTCCCAGATATTTAAAGGAGTGCCCCAGTAGCGGTTTCTCGAGATCGCCCAGTCCTGGATGTTCTCAAGCCAGTTGCCGAACCGGCCCTTGCCGATGGATTCGGGGGTCCAGTTGACCGTATTGTTGTTCCGGATGAGGTCGTCCCGGACGGCCGTCTCACGGATATACCAGCTGTCGCGCGCGTAGTAGATGAGCGGCGTGTCGCAGCGCCAGCAGTGCGGGTATTCATGCTCGAACCTGGGCGCGGCGTACAGGAGGCCCGCAGCCTTAAGGTCCTCCAGGATCACCGGGTCCGCTTTCTTCACGAACATTCCGGCATAAGGCGTTTCCCTGGTCATTTCGCCCTTTCCGTCCACGAACTGGACGAAGGGCAGGCCGTACTTGCGGCCCACGTTCGCGTCATCCTCACCAAAGGCCGGCGCGATGTGGACGATGCCGGTACCGTCGGTCATCGTAACGTAATGGTCGCAGCAGACGTAGAAGCCTTTTTCAGGCAGTGTGTCCACATACTTCCCGGTAAAGTCGAACAGCGGAACGTATTCCGTGCGCTCGAGGTCCGTACCTGTATAACGTTCCAGCACCTCGTACGCCGGCTTTTCGCTTCCGCCCTTGATGACGGTGTCAGCCAAAGCTTCCGCAAGGATGTAATTGCAGCCGTCCTCTTCCACGCGGACCTTCACATACGTTTCGTCCGGGTTCACGCAGAGCGCGACGTTTGAGGGCAGCGTCCAGGGCGTGGTGGTCCATACCAGGAAGTAGGAGTCCTCCTGATCCTTTACCTTGAAGCGGGCGATGGCCGACCGCTCCTTCACGAGCTTGTAGCCCTGGGAGACCTCCGCCGTGGAAAGCGGGGTGCCGCAGCGCGGACAGTAAGGCACGATCTTGAAGCCCTTGTACAGAAGGCCCTTGTTCCAGATCTCCTTGAGCGCCCACCACTCGGATTCGATGTAATCGTCATGATACGTGACGTACGGGTCATCCATGTCCGCCCAGAAGCCGACGGTGCCGGAGAAATCCTCCCACATGCCCTTGTACTTCCAGACTGACTCCTTGCACTTTTCAATGAACGGCCCCATGCCGTACGCTTCGATCTGGTCCTTGCCGTTTAAGCCGAGCGACTTTTCGACCTCGATCTCCACCGGGAGGCCGTGCGTATCCCAGCCGGCCTTTCTGGGCACGTAATAGCCCTTCATTGTCCGGTATCTGGGGATCATATCCTTAATTGCGCGTGTCTCCACATGGCCGATATGCGGCATGCCGTTCGCCGTGGGCGGGCCGTCATAGAAGGTGTAGACCGGGCAGCCTTCACGAAGCTTTTCGCTCTTCCTGAAGATCTCATGCTCCTTCCAGAACGCTTCTACTTCCTTCTCCCTTTTGACAAAATTCTGGTCTGTAGGCACTTTCTGATACATAAATACTCCTTATAGCAAACAGGCGCGCGCTTTCGTGCGCGCGCCCGTAAAGATCTTTCCGTTCTTATTCGGCCGTATAGAGGGCTTCCTTAAAGCGGGCTTCTTCATAGACGTCTTCATACAGATGGAAGCGGTCGTACTTCTTCGAAAGCTCTTCCATCTTCTCCGCAAAGATGGCAGCCTTCCGGTTCGAGATCTCCGTCTCCTCCGCAGTCGCCCTGTATTCCGGGTCGTCCGCGTTCACGCAGGTGATGAAATAGGCGTTGTAGCTCAGCTTCAGCGTGTCGCTTTCACCTTCGCCAAGCGTCCAGAGCAGCTGCTTGTAATCCGAGATCTCCTCACCCTCCGGTACCGCGTCATCAGGCTTCACTGAATATTCGTTGAGATTCGAAACGGAGACGTTCTCTTCATCCGCATACTTCTCCACGATCTCCTCGTAGGAAAGGCCGTCTTCAATATCCTTCGCGACGAGGTCGTAGACCCGGTTCAGGTTTTCCGTACGCTCTTCGTTTGTGTATTTCTCAAGATCCTCGTCTTCACTCTCCCTGGACTTGTACACGGATGCGTACAGGGAGATGCCGCTGCCGCGCTTTCTCAGCATGGCCGCGTCATCCATGGTGGTGTCGATGTTCGCGATGACTTCCTTGTAGACCTTGTTCGCGATGGCGTTCTCCTTAACGAACTGTGCGATGAGTTCGTCGGAAGCCCCGGACACTGCCACAACAGGCGCATACTTGTCCTTGAAGTTCTCAAGCACCTTGTCCGCGCGGGCCTGCTCTTCCGCGTCCAGCGTGATGCCTTCCGATGCCGCGTACTTATTCAGCACCTTGGTCTGCAGCATTCTGGCAACGGCGTATTTCTTTGCGTATTCCTCCATGGTCACACCGCTCATGTCCGTGGTCCAGTACGTTACGGCATCTCCGTAATACGCGGTAATGTAGTCTCCGCTCTGATATTCGGCTTCAAACTGCTCCATATACGCGTACAGCTCGAGTTCCGTCAGGGAGATCTTGTCTCCTTCAAAAACGGCGGCGACCTTTTCGTCGCTGGTCCCGGTGTTCATGTTCTGGCAGGCTCCCAGGATACTGATGGAAAGTACCAGCGCCAGAACGGCAGCAATGCTTCTCATGATACGATGCTTCATGTTGTTTTTCCTCCTCCGCGGAGCCTCTTTATTTCTCCGCATACCTTGTAAATTCTACCATAGCCGTCTTAAATTATCAACTGCTTTGTGCGAATTAACAGATTTTTCAAGACTTCAAGTACGTCTTCCTTTTCGCTGCCCGGAATGCTTCTCCTGCGGTACAGAAGGCCGGGCGCCTCGCCCTGGATGAAGCGCATCTCACCCTTCATCTCCGCGATGAGCTCGGGGATCCCCTCTGCGCGGACCTTCGCGTCCGGCGCGAACTTAAACCGGAGCTCCCGGACGTTCCCCTTGATCTCCGTCATGTACATGGACGACGCCACGGCGCGTAAGTGTGCGACCTTCATGAGATTTTCGACCTGCCGCGGGACGTCCCCGAAGCGGTCCACAAGCTCCTCCGAAAGGTTCTCGCAATCCTCCTCCGAAGTAATGAGCGAGATCCTCTTGTAGATCTCGAGCTTAAGAGGCTCGGAGGAAATATACGCTGCCGGGATATAAGCGTCCACCGGGATATCGAGGAGCGTGTCCGTCTCCTCCTCCCGGACTTCCTCGCCCTTCCTGACGCGGACGGCCTCGGAAAGCATCTTGCAGTAGAGCTCGTAGCCGACCTCGGCCATGTGGCCCGACTGGGCGTTCCCGAGCACTGCCCCGGCGCCGCGAAGCTGGAGGTCCTGCATCGCGATGCGTATGCCGCTCCCGAGTTCCGTGTACTGACGGATGGTCTCAAGGCGCTTTGAGGCTTCCTCGCCGGGCATCCGGTCCCGCCGGTACATGATGAACGCGTACGCCTGTCGGCTCGACCGGCCCACGCGGCCGCGGAGCTGGTAAAGCTGTGCGAGGCCGTAACGCTCTGCATCATGCACGATGATCGTATTCACGTTCGGGATGTCGAGGCCGGTCTCTATGATGGTGGTGGACACCAGCACGTCGATCTCCCCTTCCACGAACGCCAGCATCTGATGTTCCAGCTCCTGCTCGCCCATCTTGCCGTGCGCGAACGAGACCGCCGCGTCCGGCACGAGCGCCGCGATCTTTGCCGCAACGTCCGCGATATCCTGCACGCGGTTGTACACATAGTAGACCTGCCCGCCCCGGGCGAGTTCCCTGTGGATCGCCTCTCTGACAAGTTCCTCGGAATACTCCATGACGTACGTCTGGATGGGCATCCGTTCGAGCGGCGCCTCTTCTAAAAGGCTCATGTCCCTGACCCCGATCATGCTCATATGGAGCGTCCTCGGGATGGGAGTCGCCGTGAGCGTCAGGACGTCCACGTTCATCCGGAGCTGCTTGATCTTTTCCTTATGCTTCACGCCGAAGCGCTGTTCTTCATCTATAATGAGGAGCCCGAGGTCCTTGAACCCCACGTCTTTGCTTAAGAGCCTGTGGGTGCCGATGACGATGTCCACCCCGCCCCTTTTCAGCTTATTGAGCACGGCAGTCTGCTCCTGCCCCGTCCGGAACCGGGAAAGCATCTCGATGCTGACCGGGTAATCCTTTAAGCGCTGCGTAAACGTCTTGTAATGCTGGTCCGCCAGGATCGTGGTGGGCACGAGGTACGCCACCTGCTTCCCGTCCATCACTGCCTTGAACGCCGCGCGGAGCGCGACCTCGGTCTTCCCGAAGCCCACATCGCCGCATAAGAGCCTGTCCATGATCTTCCCGGACTCCATGTCCTCCTTCACGGCGCGGATTGCCGCAAGCTGGTCGTCCGTCTCCTCAAACGGGAATAATTCCTCGATCTCCTTCTGCCAGACCGTGTCTTCACTGTAGCGGTAGCCCGTCCCGTTCTGCCGGAGGGCGTAGAGCTCCACAAGCTCGTCCGCGACCTCCTCGACGGCGGCCCTGACGCGCGTCCTGGTCTTCTTCCAGTCCGGCGAATCCAGGCGGTTGATCCTGGGTGGCTTCGCCTCTTTAGACGCGTATTTCTGCACGACGTCCAGGTTCGCGACAGGTACGTACAGGGTCCCGGACTTCAGGTACGAGATCTTCATGTAGTCCCTTTTCACACCTTCGGTCTCGATCCCGGTGATTCCCTGGTAAATGCCTATTCCGTAGTTTTCATGCACCACGTAGTCGCCCACGGAGAGCTCTGAAAAGTTTCTGATCTTCTGCCCGTTTTCGAACTTCTCGTGCGGCCGCCGCTTCTTCCGCTCCCGGCCCGCAATGTCGCTTTCGGTCAGCACTATAAACTTGAGCTGCGGATAGGACCAGCCCTTGTGCAGGTTTCCGTAGATGATGCCGATGGTTCCCGGCACCACCTCCTCTTCCGTGCTGTCCATGACGTACGCGTGAAGGCCGTATTCGGAAAGTTCGGCGGAAAGCCGCCTGCCGCGCGTCCTGGAGGCGCAGAGCAGCACAACGCTGTACTTGAGCCGCTGGTACCGCTTCATATCGTCCAGGAGGCCCTGGAAATTGCCTTTATAGGACACCACACTCTGGCACTCAAAGCCGTAGCTTGCGGCAACGCGCATCATCGTGATCTTCTGGTCGAGCGCCGTAAAGAGGAGTGTTTCAGGCGTCTCGAGAAGAGCAAAGACGTCCTGCGAACGCCGGAGGAGCTTTGCCTGCTCCGGGAGCGCGAGGCCCTTTTCGATCCGCTGCCTGAAGCTTTCCGTGAATTCGGTCTCCGTAAGCCGCCCGAATTCCCGAAGGCGGAGCGGCTCTTCCAAACAGATCACCGGAGGCTCTTCGAAATACGAAAGGAGCGACGCCGGCGCCGGCACAAAATACGGCAGGAAGCCCTCCAGGATGCCGGAAAGCTCGCCGTGGTCATACGAGTCCGTGACTTCCCGCATGAGAGACTGGAGAGCCGCTGCGGCTTCGTAATCGTTCCGGTCCTTCAGGGCCTTAAGGCTTTTCTGATAATCCTTTTCGATGCGGGAATACCCGCTCCGGAAGTCCTTCGGATCCGAGAGGAGCTCCGCCGCGGGGTAGACGGCCGCCGTCCGGATGCGCGTTATGGTGACCTGCGTCTCTGCGTTGAAGATACGGATGGAGTCGACTTCATCGTCGAAAAACTCAATACGGAACGGGTTTTCCTCCGTGAGGTCGAAGACGTCGAAAATGCCGCCGTGGATCGCGAACTGGCCGGGCTCTTCGACCTTCCCCACACGCTCATAGCCTAAGGACACGAGCTTCAGTGCGAGGGCTTCGGGCTCGACTACAGCGCCTTCCGTGATCTCCGTCTTCCCGGCGTCAAAGCGGCCGGTGTCCGGCAGCACGTTCATCATTGCGGCAAACGTGGTGACTACGGCGCGCGCTTTACCCTCCCGGAGCGCGCGGAGCACCCGGATCCTTTCCGTCGTGATGGTGTTGCTCCTGAGGTCCGCCTGGTAAAACAGGAGGTCTTTCGCAGGAAAATAAAAGACCCCCTCTGAGAAGAACTCAAGATCTTCGAAGAGGGCCCTTGCCTGTCTTTCGTCATAAGTCACGATCAGGCGGGCTTTTCCCTGACCCGCCTGATTCATGACATGTACTTTCTGTGATTCCGCGCAGCCGGTAAGAAGAACCGGCCCTCCGTTCCTCCGGACCCGCTGGTCCGCCTCCGTGAAGGCGAGGATCCGGGAAAGCGGCGCATCAAGTACTTTCATAGCTGCCTTTCCCGTTGTACAGATTCATTGCCCGGTCCACGCCCTCGGCAAAGAGGACGATGGCGGCGTCCGACGCGCGCCTGTACGCGCTTTCCATGACCTCCCGCTCCTCTTCCGGGAAACGGGACAGGACGAAGCGGATCCGGTCCATGTATTCCGGCTGGATGCCCACGCCGATCCGGATCCTCTTGAATTCATTCGTGCGGAGGTGCAGGATGATGTTTTCGAGCCCGTGGTGCCCGCCGTCAGAACCGCCCTTGCGGATGCGGAGGCGCCCGGCAACTAAGTGGATATCATCGCACAGCACCACCAGGTTCTCCACCGGCACCTGGTAATAATCCAGCACAGCGCGGATGCATTCGCCGCTCAGGTTCATGAACGTCTGCGGCTTCACGAGGATCACGTCCATCCCCGCGATCACTCCTTTTCCGATGCGCCCCTTGCACTTCCTGGTCTTCACCGGGATCCCGAAGCGTTCTGAAAGGACGTCGATGACCTCGAAGCCCACGTTGTGCCTGGTCTTATCGTATTTTTCGCCCGGATTCCCGAGCCCTGCGATCACATACATAGCTGATGATATAGACTGAAAAAAACTGTTAATTCGTTTCAAACGGAATATAGGTGCCGTCCGGGAAGGTGAGACCCGTCACCCCCTCGGGGACCGTGACGTTTGCTACCGGCACCGGCCGCTCCTTATCCCAGACCTTCCAGACGTCCACGATATCTGTGAGAAGCTCCTTCTCCGGATACAGCATCGCTTTCATGAACATGGTGCCGTCCAGATTTCTTCTGCCCGTCCGGAGATATCCGGAACCGCCGGCGGTCTTGTCCATCTGCACCCAGACCTTGGCGGAGTCGACGTTACAGTAATAATCGAAGCCCATGGACTTCAGGAACACATAGGCCTGGTTCTCATCCGTATAGTTCCGCCAGGTGTGGATATCCGCGCCTTTCGGGTAGATCAGGATGTTCGTATGGCCGATGAGGGGCTGCACTTCCACGTCGAACCAGACGGTGTCGCGGAAGAAACGTTCACTTCCGACGGTGCCGGTCATCTGGTCCAGCACCTGGTCCATCGGCATATGGCCCCAGGTATGGCTTGCGAAATCCCAGCCGTCCGCGAGGATGGCGTCCGCGACTTCCTTCGCCTTCGCGCGCTGCTCCTCAATATCCGGTACGTCGTAGAGATGGACCTTCGGGCCTCTGGCAAGCTCATATGCGTGCGCTTCGTCATAGCCGCCCGCGCAGAACAGCTCCTGGTAGTGCTGCTGCAGGATCTCGTCCGAGCCGTAGGCGATGTAGGAGGTCCTGTAGCCGAGGATCCCGTTGTAGCCGGTCAGGGCGATGATGCCCTTCGCTCCGTGGTAGGAGAAATCCGGGTGCTCCAGGATGAAGTCGTCGAGGATCGGGAGGACATCGAAGGCACCGGTCACGACCGAGCCGTCCGGCTGGTCGACCTCATTCATGATCCGGCCTTCGGGAGTAACGACCAGGCGGTTCGCGTAGCCGCCGGTCTCATTCATGTATTCGTAATAGCAGACGTCGTCTTCAGAGAGGACGAAAGGCGTCTTGCCTTCCGGCAGGTAGATTGGGTTGTACGTCATCTGCCCGGTCCCGGGGTCGATGGACGCGATGTCCGAAAGCCTCACGAGCACATAGCCGCGGTCGTACATCTCCTGCATGATCTCCTTGAACTCGCTGAGGGTGGTCATGACCTGGTTGTATTCGACCTTATTTGCCGAGCTGAAGGCGACCTTGTTGTCCAGAATCAGCGTGTGGAAGAAAATGTGCGTGATCTGCGTGTTGTCCGGCCACTTCACAAGCTCCCCGGCCTTCGTCTCGCACTCCGTGATAAACTTCAGGATCTGCGCATCCCCGGCGTAGCCCGGGACGGCGCTCTTGATGAACTCAACGGCCCCGTTGTAGTCATACATGGCGGCCATCAGCTGTGCTTCCTCGTAAGCCTCCTGGGACGTCCCCGAGTAGCTTCCCGGGACTTCCTCCTCCGGGTCCGCGGATTCGTCCGGGGTATTGTCCCCTTCGATCTCCGTCTCCCCCGGCTCTTCCGTGGTGCTCACTTCCGGCACCTTGGAGGGCGTCTTTTCCGGCTTTATCACAAAAATATAGATCAGGACGCCGGCAATCAGGAGTCCGACAATAAGCGCGCACAGGATCACCATGAGGGTACTCGGCCTTCTCCTCCGCCTGTTCCTCCGGCTTCCGGTATTTCTTCTGTTCAGGTTTTCATATTTCGCCATTTATTTCCGCCTCCGCGTGAAGGTATTTTTCTATAGATTTAAAGTATATCACACTTGGGTATAAAAAGGAAACGGTTTTTCAGCCTCGCGGCCAGGGCTCACAAATGAGTTTTTCAAAAGAAAAGGGAAAGGGCCCGAACCCTTTCCCTGTGATCTGATTGTGTCCCGTCATGATGTCCTTCTGTCACGTCCATGATGTAATACTCCCCTGTCAATAGTTCTCATCACTCTCCAGGGTATCCTCCTCTGCCGCGCGTTCATAGCGCTCCAGGATCAGCTCCTGCATGGAGGCACGTGTCGCGGAATTGATGGGATGCGCAATGTCCCTGTACTGGCCATCGGCACTTCTCCGGGAAGGCATCGCGATAAACAGCCCGTTCTCGCCTTCGATGACCTTGATGTCGTGGACAACAAACTCATCGTCGATGGTCACGGAAACTACCGCACGCATCTTGCCTTCCTTGTCAACCTTCCGCACTCTGACATCTGTGATATTCATGTGTTTCTCCTTTACCTGCCACCGCCGATTATTTACATGATATAGCGGTCATTATGTTCCACAACAACGCGGACGTTATTGGGGTCACCAATGTAAGTACTGTTCGCATAGATCGTATTATGGCTTTCCACGATACAGTTCTCGATCACAGTATTATCACCGATATATACGTCATTCAGGATGATAGAATTCTTGATCCTGCAGTTTGACCCAATGAAGGAGCTTTTGAAAATCACGGAGTCTTCCACCGTACCGTTGATGATGGTGCCGCTGGCCACAATACTGTGGCGTACGCAGCAGCCGGGGTTATACTTTGCGGGCGGGAAGTCGTTCGCCTTTGTCAGCACCGCTCCCTCCTCCTTGAAGAAGGCGTGGCGGATACCGGCATCCAGGAAATCCATATTTGTCCGGAAATAGGACTGTACCGTCGCAATGTTGCTCCAGTAGCTGTCCAGATGATACGCGTAAATACGCTTCAGGTTGCGGTAACGCACAAGGATGTCCCGTACGAAGTCGTAGCGGTCCTCCTGTATGCAGGTCTCAAGAAGCTCGATCAGAAGGCGTCTCCGCACCACATAGATGCCGCAGTTCACCTCTGAGGTCTCCATGACCATTGGCTTTTCTTCGAAATCCGTGATCCTGCCGTCCTTGTCCGTAATGACCTGGCCGAAGCGGTTCACATCCTCCCACTCCTGGCACTTGGTCGTGACCACGGTGATATCCGCGCGTTTCGCGATATGATAGTCCAGAACCTGTGAATAATCAAGCTTGTAGATACCGTCGCCCGACGCCACGATCACATAAGGCTCATGGCTCTCCTTCAGGAAATGAATATTCTGATAGATGGAGTCGATGGTGCCGCGGTACCAGTTCAGGTTCTCCTGGGTCAGTGTGGGCGAATATACGAACAGCCCGCCCTGTTTTCTTCCGAAATCCCACCATTTGGAGGAATTCAGGTGTTCATTGAGTGATTTGGTATTGTACTGTGTGAGCACTGCCACCTTCTGGACGTGGGAATTCGCCATGTTGGTCAGTGCGAAGTCCACGGCCCTGGTCTGTCCCGCCATGGGCATGGCAGCGATGGCCCTCTTGGCCGTAAGTGCCTGCATGCGCCTGTTGTTGCCGCCGGCTAAAATGATACCGATCGCCTTCATTCCACGTCACCTGCCTTTACGATCGCATCGCCGGACTCCAGACGTCCGTGCGGGTAATCCTCCGGTACTGTCTCTCCGAGGATGGCTGTGTTCTTGCCGATGGATACGCCGTCCGGAATAACACTGCGTTCGCCCACGGTGACAAGGTCCGCCGCGTACACCTTCGGGTTGTACGTGCTCTCCCGGTACTCGCCCTCGCCCAGTACGCAGTTCTTTCCGATCACGCAGTTTTCAGCGATGATTGCCTTTTCGACCCGGCTGTTCTCTCCGATGACCGTATCCGCCATGATGATGGAATCCCTCACCACGGCGCCCGGGCCGATCGTGACGTTCGTGCCCAGCACGGAGTTACTGACCTGTCCGTAGATCTCGCAGCCTTCGCTGACGATGCTTCTTGTAATGTCCGCGCCGCCGTCTATGTACGTGGGCGCGTTCGTGATGCTGTTCGTGTAGATCCGCCAGTACTCCTCATACAGGTTGAACACGGGCACGAGATCAATCAGCTCCATGTTCGCTTCCCAGTATGAGTACAGCGTTCCTACGTCCTTCCAATAGCTGTTGTACTCATAACAATAGACCGGATTGCCCTTCGCGTGGCAGTACGGAATGACGTGCTTGCCGAAGTCCAGGGACGGGACGTCCTTGTTTTTCACAAGTGCGTCGCGCAGCACGCTCCACGTGAAGATGTAGATGCCCATGGACGCCAGGTTGCTTCTGGGATGCGCCGGCTTCTCTTCAAAGTCCACGATCCTCCCGGTATCCGGATCCGTCACAAGCACGCCGAAACGGCTGGCCTCCTCAATGGGGACCGGCATGGCAGCCATGGTGACGTCCGCCTTCCTGGCCTTGTGATAGTTGAGCATCAGCTCGTAATCCATCTTGTAGATGTGATCCCCGCCTAATATGAGCACGTATGTGGGATCAAAGCTGTCGATGTAGTCTATGTTCTGAAAGATCGCGTTAGCGGTTCCTGTGTACCACTCGCTGTTTTCAGACCGCTCATACGGAGAAAGAATGGTTACTCCTCCGACCGTACGGTCCAGATCCCACGCAATGCCGATGCCGATATGGGAATTCAGTCTGAGGGGCTGGTACTGCGTCATTACGCCGACAGTGTCAACGCCTGAGTTGATGCAGTTGCTGAGCGGAAAGTCGATAATACGGTATTTGCCGCCGAATGAGACGGCGGGCTTCGCCATCTTCGCTGTCAGCACCCCCAGCCGGCTTCCCTGTCCGCCGGCAAGAAGCATTGCGATCATCTCCTTTTTTTTCATCACCGTAACTTCCTTTCATGATGTAAAGAATCCCGCACCGGAAGGTCCAAGTAAATAGTTCATATAATCCGGCTGAGCTATTATAGCACATATTTTCCTTATTGTGAAGAAATAACCAAATCTTCTTTTCCGAAAAATGCGATTTTGTATATTCTGCACAAATTCAAAACGTAAAAAATAGGTAGATTGTTAGAAGACAGAAAAGGGGAGCGGACCTGCCGGCCAGCTCCCCTTTTCTGTCTTTATTATCTCGGTATTCTCACCTTACTGGGCGAGCACCGCCACATGGCCTTCAGAATTTTCTCATCCGGCTCGAAAACCATCACGTGCCGCTTGCCCTTCTGGGTGTACAGCATCGTGTAGGTCTCCGCGTCCTTCTGCAGCGAAGAGAAATCCTCAGAGACCGCGTTCTTGTCCTGGAGGAGCGACTTGTTGCGCTCGGCGTTCGTCTTCTCCACGACCTCCACGTCCGTCATCTGGATCGTTATGCCCTTCTTCCTTATGGCCTGGCTGTAGACCTTGTCGATCCGGAGCTCGTTCGACACGAAGATGTATTCGTAGTCCACGTGCAGGAACCGCCGCCCGTACATGATCCCGAGGATCACTACAAGGAAGGGGATAAAGCCCCAGGTGGGCTGCGTCATCATGAGATAGAAGCCGATGAGCACCAGGACGCCCATTCCGAGAAGCGCCGGGATGTACCACCCGGGATTCTTCCTGTTTACATACCATTCAGCGTAGATCTCGTCGTTCATAATTACCTCCGAAGTTCAATGCCCATGTCCTTCAGTCCTGAAAGGACACTGTCCATCGCGCGGGTGATCTCCTCCTCCTGAAGCGTATGATCTTTTGCTCTGAACACCAGGTTGAACGCAACGGACTTGTAGCCCATCATGATCTGGCCGCCCTCGTAGACGTCGAATACCGCAAGCGATTCCAGGATGTCGCCGGCCTTCGCCTCGATCACCTCTTCAATGTCGCCCACAAGGATGCTCTTTTCAACGACCATCGCAAGGTCGCGGCTGACTGCCGGATACTTTGCGATGCCTTCGTACTTCCGTGCGAACGAAACCCGTTCCACGATCTTCGGGAGATCCAGTACCGCAACATAAGCCCTTTCGCCGATGTCATAGCGGTCCAGCACTTCCGGGTGCACCTCGCCGAGGTATCCGATGAGTTCGCCCTCGTACACGACGTCCGCCTGGCGGCCCGGATGGAGGTACGGACGGCCCGACTTCGGGTCGTACTTAAGCTTCCCGTTCATGCCGCAGGCTTCGAGGAACTCCTCGATAACACCCTTCATCGTGAAGAAATCGCCGTCCCCGTAGAAGCCTAAGGTAAACGTCTTCCGCTCGTCCGGGAGCTCCGTCAGGGGCAGCGCCTTCGGCAGGTAGACGTTCGCGATCTCATAGAGCTTTACGTTCTTGTTCCGTCTGTTATAGTTCGTGGACAGGGAGGACAGCATACCGTTCAGGGACATCGTCCGCATGATGCTGTAGTCCTCGCCCAGGGGGTTCAGGATGGTGATGCACTGCCTGAGCGGGTCGTCCGCGGGGATCAGCAGCTTATCGAAGACCTTCGGGCTCTCGAACGAGTAGCACTTGCCTTCCGAGAAGCCGGAGAATTCCGCGATCCTCTGCGCGATCTGCTCGATCCTGAGATTGAACGGCAGGCTTCCCGTGGTAGCCTCTCCTGACGGAAGCGTTGAAGGGATCTTGTCGTAGCCGTAGAATCTTGCGACCTCCTCCGCAATGTCGCACTTCCGGATCAGGTCCTGCCGGAACGACGGGATGATCAGGTCGTCCGTGACCGGGTCGTAGCCCAGGCCGAGCGGGCGGAAATACGAGAACTGAGTTGCCCGGTCGATATCCGTGCCCAGCAGCCGGTTCGTATAGTCCGGGTCGAAGTGGATCCTTCTGAGCGGCTTCTTATCCGCGTAAATGTCGATCATGCCGCCCACAACGGTGCCGCAGCCCAGCTCTTCAATGAGGGCGCAGGCCCGCTCCATCGCGTCCAGCGCGCTCTCCGGGTCCAGGCCCTTCTCGAACTTGCCGGAAGCGTCCGTCCGCATGCCGATCCTCTTCGCGGACAGGCGGATGTTCGTGCCGTCAAAGCAGGCCGCCTCGAACACCATCGTCTTCACATTGTCCGTGATCATGGTGTTTTCGCCGCCCATAATGCCGGCGATGCCGATCTCCTTTTCCCCGTCGCAGATCATGAGGACGTCGTGGTCCATGTTCCTGTCCTGGCCATCCAGTGTCCGAAAGACGTCTCCGTCCTTCGCGCGGCGCACCACGATCTCGTGTCCTGCCAGCGTGTCATAGTCGAACGCGTGCATCGGCTGGCCGTATTCCTCCATCACGTAGTTCGTGATATCGACGATGTTGTTGATGGGCCGGATGCCGTGCGCAGCAAGCCTCCGCTGCATCCACCACGGCGACGGCGCGATCTTGATATTCTTCACGACGCGGGCCGTATACCGCGGGCAGAGGTCCGGGTCTTCCACGCGGACCTTCAGGTAATCATTGACGTTTTCATCGTTCCCGGTCTCCGGGACTGTGGGCGGCACGAACGGCAGGCGGAACGTGGCCGCCGCCTCGCGGGCGATGCCTAAGACGCCGTAGCAGTCCACACGGTTCGAGGTGATCTCGTACTCGAAGATCACGTCGTGAAGGCCGAGGTATTCGATGACGTCGGAGCCAAGCTCAGTATCAGCCGGAAGGATGTAGATGCCGTTCTCCGGCGCCTCCGGGTAGTAGTTCCGGTCAGAGCCGAGCTCTTCGATCGAGCACATCATGCCGTAAGAATCCACGCCGCGGAGCTTGCCCGCATGGATCTCGATGCCGTCCTCGGGCATCGGGCCGCCGTCGTGGCCGCCTGCGACCTTGCCGCCGGGGAGGACCACAGGTACTACCTGGCCTTCCGCGACGTTCGGCGCGCCGGTCACGATCTGCACGGTCTCCGTGCCCAGATCGACCCGGCATACCACGAGCTTATCGGCGTCCGGGTGACGTTCGATCTTTACGATCTTCCCGGCCACGATCTTCTTAAGATTCTTATCCGGCTCCCGGAACCCTTCCACCTTGGTCCCCGTGAGCGTCATCGCGTCCGTATATTCCTGCGCCGTAACATTGAGCCCCGGCACGTAAGCTTTTAACCAGTTTAATGACGTATCCATTCCCACTCTCCTCAGAACTGTTTTAAGAACCTGATGTCATTCTCGTAAAGAAGGCGCATGTCGTCGATCTCGTATTTCAGGAGCGAGATGCGCTCGAGGCCTAAGCCGAACGCGAAGCCCGTGTACTCCTCGGGGTCGATGCCGCACATTTCGAGAACGTGCGGATGCACCATGCCGCAGCCCAGGATCTCGATCCAGCCGCTGCCCTTGCAGAACCGGCAGCCCTTGCCGCCGCACTTGAAGCAGGAAACGTCCACTTCTGCGGACGGCTCCGTGAACGGGAAGTGGTGGGGACGGAATTTCACCTTCGTCTCCTCACCGAACAGCTGCTTCGCGATCTCCGCGAGGGTGCCCTTCAGGTCCGCGAACGTGATGTTCTTGTCAACTACCAGGCCTTCGATCTGGTTGAAGGACGGAGAATGGGTCGCGTCCACTTCATCGGAACGGAACACGCGGCCGGGGGCGATAATACGGATAGGGAGCTTTCCCTTTTCCATGACGCGCGCCTGCACGGAGGAGGTCTGCGTCCTGAGAAGGATGTCCTTGTTGATGTAGAAGGTATCCTGCTCATCCTTTGCGGGATGGTTGGCAGGAATGTTCAGCTTTTCGAAGTTGTACATGTCGTATTCGACCTCGGGGCCTTCCACGACCTCGTAGCCCATGCCTACGAACACGCGCTCCACTTCCTGAAGCGCCAGCGAATTGGGGTGAGGATGGCCGATATTGGCCTTTTTCGCAGGCAGGGTGACGTCGATGACTTCCTGTGCCAGCGCGAGCTCCCGCTCCCTTTTAGCTATCATATCGCGCGCCTCAGCGAGCTTCTGTTCGATCTCCTCCCGCGCGGAATTCACGAGCTGCCCGAACTTCGGCCGCTCCTCCGGGGTCATGTCCTTCAGGTTCTTCATGAGCTGCGTCAGCTCGCCCTTTTTCCCGAGGACGTTCACGCGGATATCGTTCAGCGCGTCCAGCTTCCCCGCCTCAGCGATCCGTTTCAGCGCCGCGCTCCTGATCTCATCTAATGCTGCCATTGTACCTTCTCCTGTATCTTTTATTCGATCCTCCCGCGGGTTTAAGATGCCCCCGTGTTCAGGATGATTGCTAAATAATTATTATACTATAGATGCCGCCCGGGGTCAATATGAGGCTTATTTCAACCTCATCCGCCCCTTCGGGGCACCTTCCCCTGTCCAGGGGAAGGCTTTGCACCATACAAGCCTTCTCCCACCGGGAGAAGGTGGCGCCGGAGGCGCCGGATGAGGGGCCTCACTCATTCGCCTGGATCCGGTTCATCCTGGCGTAGATCCCGCCCAAGGCGACCAGCTCCTCGTGTGTCCCGGACTCCGCAATGCTGCCGTCCTTCAGCACAAGGATGAGATCCGCCTTCCGGATGGTCGAAAGCCTGTGCGCGACCGCAAGAATAGTCCGCTTCCCGGCGATGCTTCCGATAGCTTTCTGAATCTCCCGCTCCGTCTCCACGTCCACGGACGCGGTCGCTTCATCGAGGATGATCACCGGGGACTTCCGAAGAATGGCCCGTGCGATCGCGATCCTCTGCTTCTGCCCGCCGGACAGGCGCACGCCGCGCTCTCCGACCTCGGTGTCATAGCCGTCCGGCATCGCCATGATGTCGTCATGGATGTACGCCGCCTTCGCGGCCTCCGTGATCTCCTCCATGGACGCGTCCGGCTTCGCGTAGCCGATGTTTTCGGAAATGGTCCCGTTAAAAAGGAACGTGTCCTGCAGGACCGGCGATATATTCTTCCGGAGGCTCTCCACAGTGACGTCCTGAATGTCCTTCCCGTCAAGCAGGATCCGCCCGCTCTGCGGCTCATAGAATCTTGACACGAGCTGCGTCATGGTGGTCTTCCCGACGCCCGTAGGCCCTACGAACGCGACCATCATGCCGGGCTCCGCAACAAATGATATATCCTTTAAGACCGGCTCGTTCTCTTCGTAACTGAAGTCCACGTGCTCGAACTCGATCCGGCCTTCCGCGGTGCCGATGTCCTTTGCGCCTTCCTTGTCACGGATCCCGGCAGGCGCGTCAAAGATCATGAAGACACGTTCGGCGCCGGCCATCGACTGCTGCATGTTCTCAAGCAGGTTCGCCATGCCGGCAACAGGCTGGTAAAAGAGCGACAGGTACAGGACGAACGAAACGATGCCCTCCACGGAAAGCCCGCCCTTGTACGCCATGATGCCGCCGCAGCAGACCACTAAGACGGTGCCGAGGGACGACATGAACTCGACGGAGGGATGGAACACAGCGCTCACTTTTAAGGCGTGCAGCATCGCACCGACCTGCTCGAAATTCTTCACGTTGAAGCGCTCGGTCTCGTAATCCTCGCGGCCGAACGACTGGATCTCGTGGATGCCGGACAGATTGTCCTGGAGCTTGCCGTTGAGCTCGCCCTCCTTCTTCCGGGACAGACGGAACAGTGGCCGCACCTTTTTCGAAAAATACAGGCCGGACAGGAGCACCAGAGGGATCGGGAAGCACGTGATGAGCGCGAGCTTCCAGTTCACGAGGAGCAGGATCACGAGGACGCCCGTAAACGTGACGATATTCGTGATGATCTCCGGGATCATGTGCGCATAGAGGAGCTCAAAGTCGCGCGTGTCGTTGATGACGCGGCTCATGAGATCGCCGGTCTGCTTGTCATGGAAAAAGCTTAAGTCCAGCCGCTCAAGCTTGTCATAGACCTTCCGCCTGACCTCGCCCACAAGTAGCCACGCCGCCTTGTGCGCGATGTAGTTGCTTAAAAAACGGAACAGCACGCGTAAGAGGTACAGGGCGATGAGGGCCGCCGTAAGCAGCCAGATGATTTTAAGGGACGATTCATCCATCGTCTCCGAGACGATTCCCGTGAGCCGTGAAAGCACGCGGGGCGCCGCAAGGTTTACTCCTGTAAGCAGCAGGGTGGACAGGATCGCTACAACGTACAGGCCTCTGTAGCGCGAGGCCTCTTTGGACAAACGCAGTAAAAGCTTCATAAGGTCAGTCTCTCTCTTCTGTCTGGGTGTACAAACAATGTTGTCCTGATGATTTATCAAGTGCGGAAGGTCAATGCCCGGGCCTGAGGCTCATCAGACTCTGACGCCCTCCGCAATGAATTCCTGCTTTACGCGCTTCATCTTGCGCTCTAAAAGGATGGTCGAAATGATGCTCGACAGTACCTCTGCCACGGGATACGCCGCGACCAGGCCCACGGGGCCGAACAGCGCGTTCAGGCCGTAGAGAAGCGGGAAATACAGAACGACCTGCCGGAAGAAGACCTGGATCAGGGACATCCGGCCGTCGCCTGTCGCCTGGAAGCCGTTCGAAGACACAAAGTTCAGCATCGTAAACGGTGCGGCCAGGCACCGGATACGCAGGAACAGGATGCCGAAGGCAATGGTGGTCGCGACTGCATCGGGGTCCCCCTTCGAGCTTATGAAAATGTGGACGAACGTTCCGGCAAGCAGCTGGTACAGAGTGATGCTCACAAGAGCCACCACAATACCCGCAATTCTTGCGTCCCGCTGAATTTCACGCATGCGCGCGTAGTTTTTCGTAGAATAGTTGAAGGCGACTAACGGCAGCATGCCCTGTGCGATCCCTAAGCAGACCGCGTTCGAAAGCCGCTCGATCTTTAAGTCGATGCCGAGCGCCGCAAGCTGCAGGTCGCCGTGAGAGGCCATCGAAGAATTCAGGAACATGTTCGCGAAGTCCATGAGAAGCGTCGTGAGCGCCGAAGGCAGCCCGACCTTGAAGATCTGCGCGGCATCGTCGCGGTCGATCCTGGCGTCCTTAAGCTTCACGGAGAGCCCTGTCTCCTTCTTGGTTTTTTCGAAAACAATGATGAAATAGATCATCGCCGCTGTGTTTGAAAGAGTGGTCGCAAGCGCCGCGCCCATGACCTGGTAGCCGTCCGGCAGGATCACAAACATGAAAAGCGGGTCCAGAATAATATTGAGGATACCGCCGCCCGAAAGGCCCATGCTGGCCTGCTTTGAATAGCCGACGTTCCGGAGAAGGTGCGACAAGGTTGCGGAAAGCACGGTCGGGATGTTGCCGATGACCACCACCACCCACACGTACTGCGTGGCGAAGCCGATGGTGTCCTTGGACGCGCCGAGGAGCGTTAAAAGCGGCTTCATAAAGATTGCGATAGACGTGGAATACACGAGTACGAGCGCCAGCGCCCCGTAGAAGCAGAACGCGCTCGAATGCTTCACGCGCTCATACTGTTTGAGGCCGATGAGCCGCGCGATGTAGCTCCCGCCGCCGATGCCGAACAGCCCGCTCATCGGGATATTGAACATGAAAAGCGTGAAGCTGAGCGAGATGGCCGCGATCATATAGGGGTTGCCGGTCCGCCCGATGAAGAACGTGTCCGCCATGCTGTAGATCAGGTTGATGAGCTGGCTGACGATGGTCGGGATGGCCAGTGTGGCCAGCGCCTTGGGTACCGGGGCGTTCGCGAATAAATCGTCGCGTTGTTCTTTGGTAAGTGCAGCCATAATTACGGTCCTTTATCTTTTCTTCAGGGGTTTACGCGTTACAGATCCTCTTTGGTCCACGCCGTCTTCTGCTTTGCGTGGGTGTAGTCCTTCAGCTGGCTGCCGTACTCTTCTTGAAGCTTTTTATAATACTCCGCCTGCTTCTCATCAAGCTTCCCGGCGGCAAGCATTTCGGAAAGCATCCGCGAGAATTCCCGGTAATCCGCCTGCGTGTTGTCCTTGTAATTATTCGCGAGATTCATCCGGAGCGATGAAAGCACCCGCTCCAGCTCCTCCGATTTCTTCATTTTCTTCCTGAACAGCATACCGCCCTCCTGAAAGGTTTTATCACAACATTATATTTTACCAACGAAGAGGGATAATGTCAAACTTGGATTGATGCAGGGACAGGTGTTATCGGTTGAAATTCCCCCTCATCCTGTTTATAATGAACAGTAACAATAATATATAAAGGAGGACACCATGTCATCTTCAAGACTCATCGGGGAATACCCAGTGATCGGCATCCGGCCGACCATCGACGGACGGCGGGGCGCTTTGAACGTCCGCGGGTCGCTGGAGGCGCAGACCATGAATATGGCCGAAAGCGCGAAGAAGCTTTTTGAGGATAATCTGAGATATTCGAACGGCGAACCGGTCCGCGTGGTCATTGCGGATACGACCATAGGACGCGTGGCTGAAGCCGCGGCCTGCGAGGCCAAATTCAAAAAAGAAGGCGTGGAGATCACGCTGACCGTCACCCCGTGCTGGTGCTACGGGTCGGAGACCATGGACATGGACCCCCGGACCATCAAGGCCGTCTGGGGCTTTAACGGCACGGAACGCCCCGGCGCCGTATACCTTGCGTCCGTCCTCGCGACGCACGCGCAGAAGGGTCTGCCCGCATTCGGCATCTACGGGCATGAAGTCTCAAGCGCCGATGACACGGAGATCCCGGAGGACGTCAAGGAGAAGCTCCTCCGCTTCGGCCGCGCGGCTGTGGCCGCCGCGACAATGCGCGGGAAATCGTACCTGCAGATCGGCTCGGTGACGATGGGCATCGGCGGCTCCATCATCGACCAGGACTTCATCGAAAGCTACCTCGGGATGCGCGTGGAATCCGTGGATGAAGTGGAGATCATCCGCAGGATGACCGAAGGCATCTATGACGAAGAGGAATATCAGAAGGCGCTCGCGTGGACAAAAGAGCACTGTAAAGAAGGCTTTGACAAGAATCCGGAGGCGCTTCAGAAGAGCCGCGAACGGAAGGACGCGGACTGGGAATTCGTGGTCAAAATGATGTGCATCATCAAGGACCTGATGAACGGGAACCCGAAGCTGCCCGCAGGCTGCGAAGAAGAAATGGTGGGACACAATGCCATCGCCGCGGGGTTCCAGGGCCAGCGTCAGTGGACCGATTTCTATCCGAACGGAGACTTCGCGGAGGCGCTCCTGAACACGACGTTCGACTGGAACGGCGCGCGCGAACCGTACATCCTCGCAACGGAGAACGACGTCCTGAACGGCCTCGGCATGTTGTTCGGGAAGCTTCTCACGAACCGTGCGCAGATGTTCTCGGACGTCCGTACCTACTGGTCCGGAGAAGCGGTCCGGAAAGCCGCAGGTTACGAGCTTACAGGCCACGCGAAGGACGCGAACGGCTTCATCCACCTCATCAACTCCGGCGCGACGTGCCTCGACGCAAGCGGGAAGTCGATTGACGAAAACGGCATGCCTCTCATGAAGGAGTGGTTCAAGGTTACTGAAGAGGATCAGCAAAAGATGCTGGACGCCACCGAATGGTGCTACGCGGACCTCGGCTACTTCCGGGGCGGCGGCTACTCTTCCCGCTTCGTGACGGAAGCGGAAATGCCCGTCACGATGATCCGCCTGAACTTAGTAAAAGGCCTCGGGCCGGTCATTCAGATCGCGGAGGGCTGGACTGTCCGTCTTCCCGACGAGGTCACGGACGTCCTCTGGAAGCGCACGGACTACACCTGGCCGTGCACCTGGTTCACTCCCAGAATCACCGGCGCGGGCCCGTTCAAGTCCGCCTATGACGTCATGAACAACTGGGGCGCGAATCACGGCGCGATCTCCTACGGGCACATCGGCGCGGACCTCATCACGTTCTGTTCGATGCTCCGGATCCCGGTCAGCATGCACAACGTACCGGAGGAGCAGATCTTCAGGCCGAGCGCCTGGAACGCCTTCGGCATGGACAAGGAAGGCCAGGACTACCGCGCGTGCGCGGCGTACGGACCGCTGTATAAATAACAGGCACTGCACTGCCGAATCATCAAAAGACCCGTACGTATTTCCGTGCGGGTCTTTCTCATTCACCGGTGCATCGCAGAAATGTTGATGTCAGACGCGTCCACCAGCGCGGAGGAATCCTGGCGCTGCCCAGCGTCCGTTGAAGGGATCGTACCGGCTAGCTGGCCCTTTATGCTTTCCCCGCGGAGCTTCACCGTCCGGTACAGGTAATCCGCTGCCGTCTCATACTCGTCATACGGGTAGAAAGCGGTGGGATCTTCCTCTACAAGTTCATCGATCTGCCCCCGGATCCTCTCATACATTTCGTCAAACTTCCCGCCGTCGATGTATTCGTCCACAAGCTCCTGAAGGTACGTGTGGTACCGCGCGAGGTACTCCTCGTTCTCAAGAAACGCGTTAAAGAACTTCGTGCCGGAGAAAGGCGTGTCGATCGGGTCGTTCACTACCGACGTGGCATCGCCGCCGCTCCCCATGGACATGCCGCCTAAAGAAAGGTTATAGTCCCACGGGAGGATATCCAGCTGTCCTTCATATTCATACAGGTAGTAGTTGTGCGCCATGGAGCCGGACAGGCTGTCCTGGTTCACGGAAAACGTATGGACGGCCATATATTTGAGGACGTTGTCCACGTTGAGATAGGTTTCGAGGTCCGTCCCCGTATCCATCGCGATGGCCGAAAGGCTGGTGTTCCCCTTCGGACAGATCGCCACGTTGTTGACCCGTTCACCGTTGATCACGACGTCGCAGGTGTAATATTCCTCGGACATCGCGTTCGCAAGCATGGCTTCCCATGTATCCTCATCCATCCGGATGTCCACTTCCATGACCTCATCGGTGTCAAACAGAGCCGTCTCGTACTCCATCCGGACGGTTTTCCCGCTTCCCGATGCCGTCCTCTTTTTCCCGGAGCGCCTTATTGTCACTGTTGTCAAAATAAATGCTGCGGATCTGGTAAAGTCCGTTTTCGTCCGTGTGCGGATCCGTTTTCATGACTTTCGCGAGGCGCCTTCGCATGGCCTGATAGTCCGCATAGGGGATCGCGTATTTCAGCTCATGCCGGTAATGTTTTTCCTGCTCCATAAAAGAGCCCTCCTTTCACGCATCGAGCGGATGGCCTTATTGTGCCCTCCCGGTTTGAAAACAACGTGGTAAAAGTGCGAAAAAAGTGTGAACATTAACTTTTTTTGAAGCAGGGCAGCATCGTTCTGTGATTGGGGGCGCAAAAAAGGACGGCTTTCCGTACACATTTCTGTACGGAAAACCGTCCTTTATGAGTTTGAGATGAATGATCCTTATCTGATGTCCTTCACGGACGCGCGTTCCACAAAGGTACAGGGGAAATAATACGTTTTGTTGTCCGCCGCCCCGTTCTCGTTCGCGAGCATGCTCACAAGGAGCTCCGCGGCCTTCGCCCCAATCTCAGTAAGCGGCAGCGCCGTTGTGGTGAGCCCCGGGCGGAAATACTGGGCGATCACAGCGTTATCGAAGCCGACGATGGAAATATCCTCGCCGATCTTAAAGCCCGCCTCCTCGTAAACGTCATAGACTGCGGAGGCCATTTCATCATTCAGCGTGAACACCGCCGTCACGTCCTGCTCCGTAATGCGGAGCCGTTCAAGCGCCTTCCGCGCGTCCGCGCGGTTCCAGTTTCCTTCTGCAGTCAGATACGGGTTGAACATGCAGCCGTACTCATACATCGCGCGCATCGCGCCTTTCATACGAAGCTGCGTGTGGATGTTGTCCTGCCGTCCGGTCAGGATGGCGATCTTCCTGTGCCCCTTCTCAAGGAGGTACTTCATGACCTCGTAGGCGCCCTGCTCATCGTCTATCACCACGGAAGGAATGTGGTCTGACACAGCGTAGGCGTACGTCATGACGACCGGGATGTCCAGCTCCTCCGGGATCAGATGGATCCTTCTGGCATGGCCGGCGATGTAAATGATCCCGTCCACGTGGTACGCCCGGCACTGCTGAAGCGCAGGATCCAGAATGGAGGAGAGCGCAGCCTCGCTGTCGTACCAGGTGTCGCGCCAGCGCTCGTACATCCGGAGGTTCTCCAGAATGGTCCGGTACCCCTGCTGCTCCAGCCCGTTCATGACCGCCCCGATGATAAAGGGCGTGGTAAACTGGTTGATGTCCTCGGCAATGATCGCGACTGTCCTCGTCCGCTGTGTCCTGAGCCCCTGCGCCATGTAGTTCGGCTGATAGCCCATCTTTTCAACCATGCTGAGGACCCGGCGCACCGTTTCCTCGCTCGCCTTGGATTTCCCATTCAGGATATTCGATACAGTTGTGGGAGACACGCCGCATTCCGCGGCAACATCCTTCAATGTGACCATATGTCACCAGCCTTTCATTTCAGGAACCACCCTGAAAAACGATACTATATTACAAAAAACCATGCGGATTCCGGTTGCAGTCGGAACTGTAAAAATGCTATAATTCTGTGCAGAAAACAACCCCACGGAGGATCCTCATGAGTACTATTTCAATCAAAACTTCCGGGAGACGGTTTCCCACCGCGCCGGATCTCTACGGCATCTTCTTTGAAGACATCAACCACGCCGGAGACGGCGGCATCTATCCCGAGATGCTCCGGAACCGTTCCTTTGAAGATTCGCTGCTGCCGGAAGGCTGCACGACTTCGGACGGCGGGAAAACCTTCGTTTCGCCCACGGGCTGGGTCGATGAATTCAACAACGGCGAAGGCATGAACGAGTGGGTGCTGGACAACCACATCGTCCCGACGCCGGTGCCCGCGTGGTACGCGGACGGCTGCGCGTTCAGCCTTGAAAGTACCGATACCCTGAACAGCGTCCGGAAAGCCTCGCTTCGCGCTTCCTTCGAAAAGGGCGGAAAGCTCTGGAATATCGGCTATGCGGGCGTTCCTCAGGAGACCGGAAAAGCCTACAGGCTCCTGTGCTTCGCGAAGGCAGATGCGCCTGTTTCTCTGAAGCTTAGCATAGAGGAGGACGGAAGGATCTTTTCCGAAGCCTCTCTTGAAATATCCGGGACCGAATGGACCCGTTACGACGCGGTGCTCACTGCAGACGGGATCACCGGCAACGGCCGTTTTGTGATCACGGCGCCGGAAGGCGGCACCGTCCTCTTCGGCTTCACGTCCCTGATGCCGGAGGACACCTATAACGGACACGGACTCCGGAAGGACCTCGTGGAGAAGCTCGCAGCCTTGAAGCCCGGCTTCATGCGCTTCCCGGGCGGCTGCATTGTGGAGGGCTTCACCATGGAGACCGCCATGTTCTTCAGAAAGACCATCGGCCCCGTCTGGGAGCGGCCGAGCTTCTGGCTCCTGTGGCACTACCGCAGCACGAACGGCCTCGGCTTCCACGAATACCTGCAGCTCTGCGAAGATCTGGGCGCCGAGCCCATGTACGTCTGCAACTGCGGCATGACCTGCCAGGGCCGGAATCCGTACTATTTTACGGACGAGGAAACCGACGATATCCTGCAGGATACCCTGAACGCCATCGAATACGCGCTGGGCGACAAAACGACTAAATGGGGCGCCCTCCGTGCAGAGATGGGCCATCCCGAACCGTTCAGGCTGAAGTACCTCGAGATCGGCAATGAAAACCATGGTCCCGAATACATCCGAAGATATCTCTACATCCGGGAGCGCATCTCCCGGGAGTATCCGGACCTCCTGATCCTCGCGAACACGAAGGACGAGGAGCTCACGCCGGACATTGTTGACGACCACTACTACAACATGCCCGAGTTCTACGCAGAGAACGTCGGAATATATGATAACTACGACCGGTCAAAGCCGGACGTCTTTGTGGGCGAATTCTCAGTGAACCAGACCTATGAAGGCCAGCTTCGCGGCGCCGTTGCGGAAGCCATGTTCATGACAGGCTTTGAGCGGAACCAGGACAAGATCCGTCTCTGCTCCTACGCGCCGCTCCTTTCGCACGAGCATTACCACTCGTGGTTCCCGAACCTCGTCATGTACGACAATTACAGGAGCTGCGCCATCCCGTCCTACTATGCGTTCCGGGTCTTCGGAAACAACCGCGGAAGCTGGGTGCTGGAGTCTCAGGATCAGACCAACACCATCTACCGGGAGCTTCACGGCCTGCCGTTTGTGGAAGGCGCGGAAGGCACCGTCTTCAGGAACGCGGTCTTAAACGACCTGAACGCCTACCCGGAAAAGGCCGTGCGCGGACAATATTCAGCGCTTTCGGACAGTGTGGTCCTTTGGGCAGATCCCGAAGAATTTGCGGGAGAGCCGCCGTTCTTTAAGGATCTCGACCTTGTCACGGCACTTGCGTCCGGGCCGTCTGACATCGACCTCAGGGAGGGCCGCTTTGAAGCGGACGTTATATTAAAGGACGACGCCCCTGCCGGGATCGGCGTACTGCTGGCCCCCAAGCCGCTGTCCTTCTACGACCGCATGCAGCCGGTGCCCACAGACCCGTGGCGGCTGTTTAACCTCGAGCCCATCCGCCTTGTGATCAGGGACGGCAAGGCTTCCGTACTGCGGGGCTTCCTCCGTCCGAAGACGCTCGCGGAGGTTCCGGTAAAGATCCGGAACGGTGAATTCCATCACCTCGCCTGCGACTACACCACGGAAGAAGCGGTCTTCTTCCTGGATAACGAAGAGCTCGTCCGCGTGACGCTTCCGAACTACCCGTCCATGACCGGCGTTGCCACCGCAACA
This sequence comes from Lachnospiraceae bacterium, assembly GCA_017441825.1. GTDB lineage: Bacteria > Bacillota > Clostridia > Lachnospirales > Lachnospiraceae > UBA1267. The sequence continues at coordinate 44,969 of JAFRVD010000086.1, read as the reverse complement.
GACGATGAGGTCATCGTGAAGATCGTGAACTTCAGCGAGGATCCGGACGACGTCGTGATCTCCCTGGATGCGGACGTCGAAGACGCGTACACCGTGGACCGCTTCTTTGGAGAAGCCACTGCGGAGAATACGCTTGATGATCCGGAGCACGTCTCGGATGAGACGCTCACCCTTTCCGGCGCTTCCCGGGAGTTCGTCTACCGGGCGCCCGGCATGTCCGTGAACGCGCTCCGGCTCCGGCTTCGGAAATGATAATTCAAATCACAGAGAACTTGTTTAGAATCTGCGGCGCCCCGTAAAGGAGCGCCGCATTCCTTTTGTTCTCCAGGCAGGTCTCACTATTTAAAATTGATCAGTTTTTTCTCGGATCGATCCTGTAGACCCGGCCGATCTCCAGCTTGTTGAACGGACCCGGCATGACGGTCTCCGCTGCCTTCTCCTCTTCAAAGAAGTCAGAGATGCAGCATCCGTCTTTCGTAACCTTCCTGAGGTCCTTCGGGTCGTGGACGTAGTTCGCGCGTTCCGCGGACCTTCTGAGCCCTGCCGGCGGCCGCTTCTCAGAGACCACCTTGAGCTCCAGGCTGTCCTTATCGAGCTCGAGGTCGAACCAGCCGTTCTGGCTGTTCAGGTCGAAGCCGTAGAATTCCTGCCACGTACGAAGGTCGAGGCAGACTTCCGGTTCCGGATACATGACGCGGAGGTAACCGCCGCTCATCGCAAGGAACAGGTTGCCGTCCGATTTGTTGTCGTCCGTCGGGAAGGTGATGGCGGATTCGCCGCACTCGTAGAAGATGTTGTTCGTGAGGAGCGCCTTCCGTGACGTGCCGCCGCGGTCCATTCTGGAAACGCGGAAGCCAACGGGCTTCGCGTAGTACCCGCCGTACCGGCAGTGCGCGATCAGGTTGTGCGTCACGTGCAGGCGGTCCGTTCCTTCGCCGTAGACTGCGTAGCCGTTGACCACGTCGTGCTCGCGGGTCTTGTACCAGCCGCTCGAGCCCGGCTCGACCGGGATCCTGGCAGGATCGAACCGGCCTTCGATGTTCCAGAAAATATTATTGTCGATCAGGTTGACGCCCTCTCGTGTGCACTCGATGAAGATCGCCTCGCGCTGTTCGATACCGTCTAAGAAGAGGTTTCCGGTGATGCGGTTGTTTTCATTGCCGCAGTCGTACCAGATGTGGTCGCAGCGGAACGTGTTCCGGAAAATGTTTCTCCGGGTCAGGCCGTTCACACTGTTGTGCAGCTTGATGCCGCCCGCTTCCCAGGAAAGCTCCATCTTCTGCCAGCCGGTGCCCTCGATCAGGTTGTCCTCGATCAGCATCTCTTCGGCAAATAGGCCTGCAATGCCGCACACGCCGCAATCCTTGATGGTGCAGCCGCGGATCACACTGTAGCCGATCAGCTGGTTTTCGTCATGCTCGTGGTGCCAGCATTCGTTGCCGACGTCAATGCCCACACAGTTCGACCAGTCGATGGTGCAGTTTTCTATGACCCAGTGGTGGCCGCGGTACGCGGAGATCGAGCCGCGCTGCGGGACCGGCGCGCCGGTGGCCGCGTGGCGCATCGTGATGCCCTTGACCTTGATGTAGCTTAAGAACGGGGTATGCGGCGCGAAGCACTGCTCACGGACCGTGATCTCGATCGTATGCTCGTCCGGGTTCGCGTCGCCCGGCAGGCGGAAATGGATCCGCTGGCCGTTCGCTTCCACCCAGTAGGTGCCGTCCTGTCCGGACATCTGGTTATATAATGCAACCTGCTCCAGGGGCTTCCCGTCCACAAAGACGCAGCCTCTCCGGTTCAGGTAAGTCGTCATATCCGTTTTATCGTATTCGATAAACAGCCGGTCGTGAAGCAGGTTGATGGCGTTGAACGGGTTGTAGCCGCGGAACATGTCCGGATCCAGCTCGTATTCATAGATCTTGACCCCGGAAAGGTCCGGCGTCTCGCCAAAGCCCCGCGTCATGCGCCAGCCGGTGCTTTTCTGAAAGCCTGTGACGATCTCGGAGGCGGAGATCACAACTTCGCTCCCCTTCTCCGCTTCGTACACGATCATTTCTTCAGGGCTCAGGCCCCCTCTTTTCGGAGAGACCGTCTCCCGGTAATTTCCGGAACGGATGACCACATGCGTCCCCGGGACTGCCAGATCAGCTGCCTGGCTGATGGTCTTATAGGGATGCAGCGGACTGCCGTCTTCTATATCACTCTCACTGTTCTGGTCTACATAGATGGTCTTTATGTAATTCTGAGGCTTTTCCCAGAAATGGAAGCTGTTTCCATCCGGAAGAAGCGCCGATAAGTCCTTCATAGATCCCTCCTGTCGTGTCTTTTGCTGTCGGTGATATTTCTTTAAGAATATTCTTTTAAGAAGAGCCCGCACCGAAGTGCGGGCTCCGTGAACTAAAGCATACCAGATATTTTAGTTCTTAAGTTTGGTATGGATTATTCAGCTGCTGCCTTTGCCGCTTCCTTCGCGTCAACTTCCTTCTGGTAGTTCGCGCAGTCGAATTCGTACAGCTGCTCGTAATCGTAGCCGTTGAGCATCTCGGTCATTTCATCCCAAAGAGCTTCGAAAGCATCGTCGTCAGCAGCGAAGATCAGCTTCCAGCTGTAGTCGCAGAGCTGGGTGTTGACGTTGTTGCGGATGACAGACAGTTCGGAAGAATAGGTGTCAAGCGGAACCTGAACGTTCGGGGAAGCAAGAAGCTTGCCGTTCTTTTCCATCCAGTCTACCGGATCCTCGGCGCCGTACTTCTCCTGCCACTCACGCTTCATTTCGGTCATGTTGGCTTCCTTGTAGCTCTTCCACTCGCTTACGGAGTAGGGCTCGCCGGTCTCGGGGTTCATGCAGATCGCTTCGCACAGCCACTGGTTGATCTGGTTGGAGCCGTCGTTGTATCCACCTCCGCCGTATTCAGCCGGAACCTCAAGGTTGTCCATAAGGGCGTTGGAGTTGATCTGGGTGCGGGTGCCGTCTTCGTTGACTACATAGGTGAAGCCTTCGATGCCGTTGTGCTCGAAGGAAAGTCCTTCCGGAGAAGCGTACCAGTCAAGGAACTCCATGATACGGTCGTACTTCTCGCCTTCTACCTGAGAGCCGATACCCCAGACTCTGGTGGAGCCGTAGTAGTTGTCAGCGTCAGCGTAGTACAGCATATCTTCTACAGGAATAACTGCGAATGCGGTGCCGTCCTCCTTACGGTCCATGCTGTTCCAGAAGCCCTGCTGCCAGGAGTACCACAGGAAGTTGACCTGGCCGTTACTGATCTTGTTCATAACAGTGTTCCAGTCCTGGGTGCCGGAGTCCGGATCAACGAGGCCGCGCTGATAAGCGTCGTTCAGGAACTTCGCGATCTTGTAGTAACCAGCGGTTCTGTCATAGATCTTTGTGAAGGTGTTGTCCGGCTTCAGGATCGCGGATTCCTTGATCTTGTCGCCGTACCAGGTGGTCAGCTGAACGATGTTCGCGATACCGATCATGTTGTCGCCGCCGTCCCAGTCAGGCCACAGCGTGAAGGGATATGCGGGGTCGCCGGCATCGTTGGTGGGGAACTCTTCGTGGATCTTTGCAAGGACATCTAAAAGGCCGTCAAGATCTGCGATGTCGGGCATGCCGATCGCCTTGTACTGGTCCCAGCGGAGCCAGATCGAAGAATAAACGTTCTCACTGGAAAGAGTTGTCGGAGAGGTGTCGGTCATCTGTGCGGGGATACCGTAGTAGACGCCTTCGCCCTTGCCGAGGTTCTGGTTGTAGTTGTCGATCTGGACCTTGAACTTCATGATGTTCTCGCACTCGGGAAGCTTGTCGCTGATGTCTTTGATCAGGCCGTTCTCAAGGCAGTCCAGGAAATCGCCCTTGTCCAGGATCACGATGTCGCCCAGGGCGCCTTCAGCAGTCCTGGTCTGGTAGATCGCGTCGCCTGCGACCTGCGGAGCGATGATGTTCAGCTCAAGATTGAAGCGGTCCTTGATGACTTTTGCGAACCAGCCGGACTGTACGCCGTGGAAGTTTGCAGCAGCATCGTAGATCTCGATGGTCATGAGCTCACCGGTAGCTGCGGGCTCTTCTTCGCCTTCAGCTGCGGGTTCTGCTTCCTTCTCGCCTTCAGCTTCCGTTTCAGCGGGCTTCGTACCTTCATCAGCGGGTGCTACGGTACATGCAGCCAGAGAAACCACCATGACGAGTGCAAGGATCAGACTTAACAGTTTCTTCATGTTTCTCCTCCTTGAAAGAATTTTTTGTTCTTATATTTTACATGGCGCGCGCCATGCAAGATACCGTGATCAGCCTTTGACGGCTCCGATCATGATGCCGGACGTGAAATACCGCTGGAAGAACGGGTACACGCAGATGATCGGGAATACGACGACGATGGTGACCGTCATACGGATGGACGTCTGTGTCTGGGAATGCGCTAAGCTTGCCGCGATAGATTCCGTGGACATCTGACTGTTGATGATGGCCTTCAGCGAGTTCGCCTGGGTGAGGTACTGGTACAGCACGAACTGGAGCGTGTAGAGCTTCGGGGTCGTGACAAGTAACAGTGTGTCCTGGAAAGCGTTCCACTGTCCGACTGCGGCAAAGATCGCAACAGTTGCCAGGATCGGCTTGATGATGGGCAGGATGACCCTGAAGAAGACGGTCAGCGTGCCCGCGCCGTCAATTTCCGCGGCCTCCTGCAGCGCCTTTGGCGTTGACTCCACAAACGTTTTACACAGGATAATATTGAACGGCTGAACTACCAGCGGGAAGATGTATCCCCAGAAGTTGTTCTTGAGGCCGAGGTTGCTCATCGTCAGGAACCAGGGAATGATACCTGCGTTGAAGTACATGGTCGCGACCACGAACCTGTACCAGAACTTTCTGCCCCACATGGTGTCCCGGGTGAACATGAACCCCAGGAAGCCTGCGGTGATAACGGTCAGCCCCGCGCCGACCACCGTTCTTCCGACAGAGACCAGGAATGCCTGGGACAGGCCCTGGATCTTTGCCACGGCGACAAAGTTCTTGAAATGCACTCCCAGCGGTACGATAAGCACCTTGCCTCTGGCGCTGAGATCGTTATTGCTGATCGAGTTGATCAGGATGTAGTAGAACGGATAGAAGCATACGAACGCGAAGAGGATGTATACGAAATATGTGACGACCATCATCAGGCGTTCGGACATGCCCATTTTATAATGGACACCCTGCGATCTGTTCAGTTTCGTTTTATTTTTTGCAGCCATAGCATGTTCCTTTCCTTAAGGGCAGCTGATACCGGGATCCGAAAGCACCGGAAACTGTTCCGACATTAAATGAAGCCTTCTCCGCGTACCGCCTTTGAAATGGTATTCGTGGTAAACAGGAGGATCACGCTGACCACGGATTTCAGCATACTGACCGCGGTGGAGATCGAATACCCTCCGGCGCCTATCGCCATATTATAGACGTACAGGTCCAGGACCTCGATGGAGGACTTGTTGAACGAATTGCTGAACACGTAGTACTGCTCCATGCCGTTCGAAAGGAAGTTGGCCAGGCTGATCATGAGCAGGACGAAATAAGTGGGCAGGAGGCTGGGCACCGTGATGTGCCAGATGACCTGCCATCTGGAAGCGCCGTCCACGCGGGCGGCTTCCGTCAGCTGTTCATCGATGCCGGAGATGGCCGCCAGGTACATGATGGCTGCCCAGCCGGCGTTCTTCCAGGTCAGCCAGAGCCACATCTTGAACCAGATGTGCTCGCTGGACTGAAGGAACATGATGGGCTTATCTGCAAGACCCATGCTCTGAAGCACGGAGTTCACTGCGCCGGTGCTCGAGAAGATGCTGTACGCGATGGAGTAGACAAGGACCCAGCTGATGAAGTTCGGGAGCGTGGTAACGGTCTGAACGAATTTCTTGAACGGGACGCACTTGATCTCGTTAAGGAAGACGGCGAACATCATCGGGAACCAGGAGAACAGGAGGCTCAGTCCGCTCATCGCGAAGGTGTTCTTGAGAACACGCAGGATCTCCTGAGTCTTGATCTTGTTGCTGACGATGTTCGTAAACCACTTAAAGCCGACAAAAGCCGACTGTGAAAGCGGCTTGGGCGGCTTGTAATCAAAGAATGCGTATATCCAGCCGTACAGCGGATAATAGGAAAAGATGGCGACCAGCAGAATAAACGGCAGGACCAGCAGGAATTCCTTGTATGCCCTTGCCTTCTTTTTGTTCTTCAGCATCTGAGACCTCCATAAAACTTTCGGGAGTCAAAATCCGTTTGTCCCCGGCATCACGAAAAAGCACCGGATGCAGGTCGTTTGAAATCGTTTTCGAAATGCAGGTAAATCGTTTTACCATCGTTAGTTCTTTTTTACAACCGGGAGCCCCACGTTGTCAAGGAAAATCGTTAAACCTGCCAATTTTCGGATATCTGACAAAATTTTCGTAAAGTATTTTGTGTATAATGCACAAAAATCTGTTTTCGTAAATCTTTTTACCATGTGCAGTATTTTTCAACAAAAAAGGACCCATGGGACGGCTTTCCGAACCGCTCCATGGGTCTTGTATTTACGATCGTTACAGCTTCTCGAACACCGGTATGCAGGTAAGCGGTGCCGGGACCGTCACGCGGCAGCCGCCCGTAAGCCCTTCGCCGGTATCCACGTTCTTCCACTTACCTTCCGGAAGGTAAACGCTTCTCTCCCGCACGCCCGGCTCCATGACCGGCGCGACCAGGAGCCTGCTGCCGAACATGTACTGGTCCTTCAGAAGATCGCAGGCCGGATCCTCAGGGAATTCATAGTACATGCCGCGAAGAAGCGGCGTGCCGTTTTCGTGCGCCTCCCGCATGAGCTCCCTCACATAAGGCCGCAGTTCTTCCCTGCGTTTTATGTACTTCTCAAGGATCGGATAGGCTTCCTCGCCGAAGCTCCAGACCTCGTTCTCGCTGCCGGAATTTAAGACGCGCGTTCCGTCCTTCCTGTAAACCGGTACGGAAGGCGAACGGTCGCCGTGAAGCCGCATGACCGGGCAGTAGCAGCCCCACTGGAACCAGCGCACTAAAAGCTCCCGGAATTCCGGCTTCTTCGGGTCTCCCGCGTGGAACCCGCCGATGTCCGTCGTCCACCACGGTATGCCCGCGGCGCCCATGCTGAGCCCTGCGGACAGCTGGCGCCGGAAGTACGTCCAGTCGCTCATGATATCGCCGGACCAGACCAGCGCGCCGTACCGCTGGCTTCCGGCCCACGCGCAGCGCACCAGGTTGACCGGATCCTCCTGCCCCGCGTCCTTCATGCCTTCATAGAACGCGCGGGAGTACATCTGCGGATAGATGTTGCCAACAAGCTGGCCGTTCCCCGCCTGGAAGCGGTAATGCCGGAAATCGTAGGTCCCGAGCTCAGGCTCCGCCTCGTCCAGCCAGAAGATGCGGATGCCGTAGTCGTAATAGTTCTTTTTGCACTTATCCCACACATATGCGCGGGCGCGGGGGTTCGTCGCGTCCCAGAACATGCTGTCCTCCACGAACCGCATGCCCACCTGCTCGCCGTAATCCGCGCGCATGAGGAGTCCCTGCTGCTTCATTTCCTCGTAGTTTTCACTGGTGAGCGCGACCTGAGGCCAGACGCTGACCATGAGCTCGATGCCCATATCCTTAAGTTCCCGCACCATGGCGGCCGGATCCGGGAAGAATTCCGGGTCGAAGCGGTAGTCGCCCATGTGCGGCCAGTGGAAGAAATCGATCACGATGACGTCTATCGGAAGGCCCCGTCTCTTATATTCCCGCGCGACCTCCAGCAACTGCTCCTGGTTCCAGTAGCGGAGCTTGCACTGCCAGAAGCCCAGGCCGTACTCCGGCATCATCGGCACGTGGCCGGTCGCGTCCGCGTAATTCCGGCTGATGTCCGCCGGCCTGTCCCCCGCCGTGATCCAGTAGTCCATCTGCCGGGTCGCGTCCACATGCCAGGTCGTACGGTTCCTGCCGAAGGAAACGTAGCCGAGGGCCGGGTTATGCCAAAGGAAGCCGTAGCCTTTGCTTGAGATCACAAAGGGGACGCTCGCCTGGGAATTCCGGTGCTTGAGCTCGAGCGTGCAGCCCTTCCAGTCCACCTGCTCCTCCTGGTACTGTCCCATACCGTAAAGGCGCTCCCCGTCCCGCCCTTCAAACGTGACGTTCAGGGCAAAGTCTCCGCCGGTCAGGGGCTGGTACTCCCTGGGAGTCAGCGCCAGCGCATTGCCGCCGTCCGTCTCCCGTAAGAGAAGCCCGCCCTTCTCATCATAAAAGGACAGACGGCCGTTCTTCTTCCAGCCGTCCGTTTCAACAACTGCCGTGATTTTTCCGTTCCGGACGGTCCCGCGCTCCGAAGAGACATTGATCTCGATCTCCGAATCATCCGTCTCCGCGGGTAACAGCGCGAACCGGTCGTCCCGGATCTCCGCCATGAGCGCCGCGCGCACCCGGAGGCTGTCCCGTCCCCAGGGCGTGATCACGATAGTCTCCCCGTTGTTCCGGAAGATCAGTTCATTGCCGTCTCTTGTCACATATTCCATAAGTCCCCCCTGATCATTCCACGTGCGTGTTCCGCTGGTATCCGCTGGAAATACGGACGACCAGCCGCGTCTCGATCTCCTGTACCAAAGGCACTTCCTTGTTTTCCGCAAGCCGGATGGCCGTGTCCGCAATCAGCGTGCCGTAATCGTCGTAGCCGTAGTCCACACTGGATAACGGCGGGGAAAGCACCCGCGAAAAGCTCGTGTTGTCAAAGCTCACGAGCGAAATATCCTCCGGCACGCGGATCCCGTGCATATGGCAGTAATGCAGGACGCCTGCCGCCGTCAGGTCATTGATCGTTACGAAGGCTTCCGGGAACGGGACACTTTTCTTCCTCAGCTTTTCAAAGAAGATCTCCGCCGCAAGAAAAGCGCCTTCGATCGTGTAATCGCTCCAGTTGCCTATGTATTCTTCATGCAGTTCAAAACCGTATTCTGAGGAAAGCTCCCTGAACTGCCTGTTTTTTTCAAGGGTTGAACGCACTTCCTTCATTCCGCCGATGATCGCGCAGCGCCGGTTGCCCATCTTCGCGAGATGGTCCATGATATCCTTCATGGCGCTCCGGTCGTTTAAGCGGATGGAAGGGCAGCTGCAGTTTTCGACTTCTCCAAGAACCAGGACCGGGATCCTTTTTCTGAGCTGCTCGAGGCGCTCCACAAAGCCCTCCGGCGGCTCGATCCTGTCGACCATGCCGCCGATCACGGCGATCACGTCCATCTGCTGCTCTTCAAAACGGGTCAGTGCGTGGTATTCCGCGTCCAGCTCCGAAAAGCCGTTCGCGACCATAAGGGAATAGCCCCGCTCCTCCGCCGCTCTCGAGCAGGCGCGGAAAAGTGAGGAATAGTATTCATTCTGTACGTCGGCGATCAGAAGCCCGATGCTCTTTGTTCTGGAGCGCACAAGGCTTCTCGCGAGCTCGTTCGGCTGGAAGTTATGCTTCTCAAGAAGCGATTCCACCCGCGCTCTTTTTTCCGGACTTACCCGGGCGTTTCCGGTCAGTACCCTGGAAACTGTTGCGGGAGAGACTCCCGCCTCCCGCGCAATGTCATATATCGTCATGCTGGAATAGTCCTGTCATTCGGTCCCCTCTGGGAGACCGGTGTTTTCTTTATAAGGGATGCCGGTACGTCCGTACCGGCACCCCGCTTTCTTCATGGTCTCCTCCGGTCCTCAAAGTCCAATCTGTCCCTCGGACGCTCAGAGATCAGGATCCGGAATTATTTTCCGTAGAATGCGTCAAACTGAGCCTGAAGAGCTTCCGTGACCTTCTCAGCGCCGGCGTCGCGAAGAGCCTGCTGGAATTCAGCGACCATGTCTTCTTCAGAGCCATCGTACTGACCGTAGCAGATCAGCTTCATGTACTTGGTGTACACGTCCTGGCAGTTGTTGACGTAGGACTGGATCGCATCCATATCCGGAACGAAGTTCTCCCACGGATACAGCTTCGCGAAGCCTTCGTACTCTTCGTACAGTGCGTTGATGGCATCCCAGTTCATGGCAGCGGACGGGATCTCGAGGTCATCGTTACGTCCCCACCACCAGTTGGTGGAAATGCTGTCGGTATCAGCATTGTAGCTGTCCGGCGTAAATCTCAGGCCGTTTTCATCAACGTCATAGGAGCGGCCCTTGATACCGTAGTTGAAGAGGTCGTAGCAGTCAGCGTCGTTTCTCAGCATATCGTAGACCATGAGAGCTCTCTCAGGATTCTTGGAAGCTGCGGAGATCGCGCAGACACCGTGTGTGATGAGGTCGCGCTTCACGTTCTTGGACTCCATGCCATAGTAGAAGAAGCCGACTTCAGCATCGGGATTGTCGACGTACATCGTATTGTCGGTGGAAGCCTTCGGAGAAACAAGGCCGGTCCAGGTCTGGGTATGATGCTGCTCAACAGCGGTCTTGCCCTGACGGAACTCCAGTCTGTTGTCCGAGCCGGTGTTCGAAAGAACGTCGGTCGGCCATACGCCGATCTCGTCCCATTCCTTCATCATCTTCGCGTATGCGATCAGGTTGTCGGTTTCTTCCAGATATTCACACTTAACGGTGAACTCGTCGCTGTCATAAGCGCCCCAAAGGGCACCGGAGCAGATACCGTTGAGGGAGGTCCAGTCGGTATGGGACTGGATGTAGCCGCCTGCCGGATATGCGCCGCCGTCGGTATCCCACAGCGCGATCAGCTGATCGCCGTAGGTTTCCTTAACGTACTTGAAGTAGGTGGTCAGGTCTTCCCAGCTCTTCACGCCGTCAGCAAGGCCTGCTTCACGGGCCCAGTCCAGACGGTACGCAAAGCCGTGGTTGGTCCACTGCGCATAGTTATCTTCGGGCATAAAGTATATCTCGCCGTCATACTTGCAGTAATCCCAGTGCTCCTGAGGAACAGAAGCCCAGGTCTTGGGAGCGTAGGTCTTAAGATCTTCCTCGGAAAGCTCAAGGAACGCACCATTCTTTGCATTCGGCCATGCATCAAGCCAGTCGGTAGCGGAACCGACGAGGTCGACGGAACCGTCCATACGGGCAAGCGTCAGGTTGTAGTTTGCAAGATAGTCGGTCCAGGAGATCCAGTAGATGTTGATCTCAGCGTTGACCTTATCGGTGAGGATCTTATTGAGCTCTGCAAGCATCTCGTCGTTGCAGCCCGTTGTGGGCGCGTCCCCGGTCGTCATGTAATTGATGACCACGTGCTCGGAGGTGTCGATGTCAGCCCATGCATCCCATGCATCGCCGTCCGTTGCCGGAGCTTCAGCTTCTTCTGCATCTTCTGCTTCTTCAGCTGCCGGTTCTTCTGCTTCTTCAGCCTTGTCCGTTGCCGGAGCCTTGGTGTCATCCGTTGAGGACGCGCCGCCGCAGGCAGCCAGAGACAGGATCATGACAACAGCCAGAAGGAGTGCCAGTAATTTCTTTCCCATAAAAATTCTCCTCTCTATAATAGTATGAGATCGGGTCTCCCCGATTTCGGATCATCCGGCCGGGCCGTTTGCATCCGGCCCTGCGGGATCATCCGGTTATAAACTCCGATGGGATTCAGAGTGATAACCTTGATCAGCCCTTGACGGCGCCAACGGTAATACCGCCGATGAAATAGCGCTGTACGAAGGGATAAAGGAAGATGATGGGGCCGGTGGTCATCATGGCCGTCGCCATCTTCAGGGATTCGGACGGAAGGTCCGAATAGTCGACGAACTGTCCCGCAACGGAATCCTTCAGCGAGGAAGCTTCGTTTACGATCTTATACAGCCTGTACTGCAGCATGACGACTTCCTTCTGCTGCAGGAACAGAGAATCCTGGTACCATTCGTTCCAGTAGCCGAGAGCCAGGAACAGGCCGACCGTAGCGAGCGCCGGCGTCAGCATGGGCAGGATCAGCTTCAGGAAGATCATGAAGTCTCCGGCACCGTCGATCTTGCCGGACTCCGTGATCTCATACGGGATGGATTTCACGAAGTTCTTCATGAGGATGATGACCCAGCTGGACGTAAGGAGCGGCAGCAGGATCGCAAGGTACGAGTTGTCCAGATGGTAGGTCTGCGTCATCAGGAGGTAATACGGCGCAAGACCTGCCTGGAACAGGCTCGTGAAGTATACAAAGAAGGACAGGACGTTTTTCAGCACGAAGTCCTTTCTCTGCAGGGCGTAGCCCATCATCGACGTAATGAACAGGCCGATGACGGTACCTAAGACCGTGATTATGATGGTCAGGCCGTAGGATTTCCAGATGGTGCCGCCCTTGAATACCATTTCGTATGCACGGGTGGTAAACTCTCTGGGCCAGATGGTCACGCCTTTTGCGACGATGTTCGCCTCGGTCTCAAACGAGCTCGCGAGGATGATCAGGAAAGGCAGAATGCACAGAATCGCAAAAATGCTGATGAAAACGTATCCGATGCCCCGGATGATATAATCGGCTGTTCCGAGCTTGACCTTCGGAGCGGAATCCATGGAATCGTTTTTATTCTTCTTAGCCATTTCAATTCCCTCCTTTCCCTTAGAACAGCGAGTAGTCCGGCTCGACCTTCTTCACGATGCCGTTGACGGTCAGCACCATGATGAATCCGATCAGGGACTGGTACAGGCCGACAGCGGAAGCCGTCGAGAAGTTGAAGTTCGAGATGGTCGAACGGTAGACGAACATTTCGATGATGTCCACCGGCTCATACAGGACGGGGTTGCGGCCGACCAGGTTCCAGAACAGACCGAAGTCGCCCTTCACGATGCCGCCAAGCGCGAACAGGAGCAGGATGACGATGGTCGGGCGCAGAGACGGGAGAACGATGAAGCGGATCTTCTGCCAGCCGTTCGCGCCGTCCACGAGAGACGCTTCGATGACCTCCTGGTCGATGCCCATGATGGCCGCGAAGTATACCACGGAGTTATAACCGGTCTTCTGCCACAGATGGACGAGCGTGATGATGACCGGCCATGGTCCCGCGTTCTTGTAAAGAGAAAGCGGCTCGCCGCCAAGCGATTTGATGACGGAGTTCAGGAAGCCGGTGTCAGAGTTCAGGATGTTGAAGACGAGGACGCCCACAAGGACCTGAGAAATAAAGTAAGGCAGGAACATCATGGTCTGGGAGACCTTGCGGAACGCCTTGGACTGGATCTCCTTTAAAAGGATGGCGGTGGTGACCGCTACCAGGTTGTCCAGGATGATGAACACCAGGTTGAACAGGATGGTGTTCTTTGTCAGTCTCCAGAGCTGTCCTGACTGAGCGACGAACTCAAAGTTCTGAAGTCCGATGAATTTACTGCCGAAGATGCCTTTTCTGTAGTTGTACTTGACGAATGCTACATAGATTCCCGGAAGCGGCATGTAGCTGAAAGCAATGAAGAAAAGAATGGCAGGCAGGCACATCAGGATAAGCGTTCTTCCCTGAAACAGCCGCTTGCCCAAGCGTCTCTTCTCTCTCACCACGGCCGCGTCTTGGATTTTCTTTCCGGCCATATCTTTCCCCCTTTTCGTTTTCCGATCTCACCTGTTTCCGCCTCAGGACCCGCCGGGGACCCGTCCGATGGATTTCAGGTATGCTTTTCATGATGATCGATTTGGCGTGAAACAGCGTGAAATCGATTTCATACTAGCATCCTAACCCATCCCGGAGGTTTTGTCAAGCGATTTCTGAAATCGATTTCATATTTTTCACAGAAGAGTTCACGCCTCTTTCGCGCCTTAATTGAATATGTTTTCCTCTCTTCAGTACCTTATGTTGAATCTGATTAAACTTACGGCGTTTCAGTTGAATCCGAAGCCGCCGAACTGGAGGTATCCGAAGCCGCGGAACGTGAAGTAGACCGGGGAAACGCCGTCCGGGATCTCAATATCCGCGGATGAAAGCCGCCAGACGTTCGCGTATTCTACTGGGATCGAGCCAATGGTCTCTCCGTTCCACGAAAGCTTCACGTCGATGAAGCCCTTCGCGTAGCCCTTGGTGGAGACGGTCACCTTTTTCACACCCTTGAAGTCGAAGTACTTGTAGCCCGCCGCGGCGCCCGGCCGCATGTTCGCGATATAGCCGTAGTTTTCGTCTCCATCGCCGCCCTCCTGGGTGACCTTCGGGAACCGGTCGTCCATCCAGCCGGACCAGGGGACGTAGGTCACGAAGGTGTCCGTGAAAAGCTGGCACGCGATGTACGAGGGGTAGAACCCTTCCGCGCGGAGCGGCTCAAGGCCGTTGCAGGACGTGATCTCGACCTGCGGGATGCTGCCGTCTTCGTTGAAATAAATCTTCTCAAAGCACCCCTGGCGGCTGTAGTTCGTGCCGTTCGTGTGCCTGTGGTAGAAGATATACCAGTCACCGTTGATGCATTCCATGGAGCCGTGGTTGTTTGCGGTGTAGAACATGCACTGATCCGCGGGCTTGTAGGTATCTATACCGAGATCGCCTGCGCTGATGATGCACCCGCCGTATTTGAAGCCTTCCCGCGGGTCGTCGCTCACGGCGTAGCAAAGCTCGTGAAAGAGCTGTGAGGAATAGATGAAATAGTACTTGCCGTCGCGCTTCCGGATGGACGGCGCCTCAAAGAACGCGTGGCCTTCAAAGCCGGTGCCCGCGCTGTACTCCTGGCCGGGCGCTACAAACACCGGATCCTCGATGACAGTCAGCATGTCCGGGCCGAGCACGGTGCACATCGCGCCGTGGCGGGACTTGTCGCCCGCGCCGCAGAAGCCTGTGTACAGGTAGGTCCTGTCGCCTTCACGGAGGACGCCGGGGTCGAACTGGGGCTCATCGCCGGGGCGGTCCCCAAGCCTCACGCCGTCCGCATAGTGGACGTAGCCGTAGAATTCATAGGAGCCGGCGGGGGTATCGCAGACCGCAACGGAGACGAAGCCCACGTCGGACAGCACGTAGTAGAGGTAGTACCGCCCGTCCGGGCCCACTGCCACGTCCGGCGCGTAGAGGTTGCCCTGCAGGTCGCCGTTCACGGGGTCCTGGTCCTTCCGGTAGATCACGCCCTCGTACCGCCATGCGCCGAGGTCATCGACGGGAGCGGACCAGCAGACGTAATCGCCCATGCAGTAGACGTCGCCGTTGAATTTGTCGTGTGAACCGTACACGTACACCCGGTCGCCAAATACGTACGGCTCACCGTCCGGGACGTACTCCCAGGACGGGAGGTACGGGTTGACGTGCTGCTTCAGGTTCTCTTTGATACTGTCAAGATAGCTCTTCATGAATTCCTCCTGTTGTTTTCCAACATAGCCTGTCTTATTGCCTTTTGAGTTGGGCTGTATGCCTGCTCTGGTCCAACATGGCTTGTTATTTTGCTCTCCTTGTTGGGCTGTATGAGCGGTCTACCCCAACATGTCTTGTTATTGTTGCCCTCTATGTTGGACAGTTTACTTGTTTTGGCCCAACATGACCGGCTATTTCGTCTACCATGTTGGACTATTTGCTCTCTAAAACCCAACTTAGCTTGTTGATTTGCTTTTCATGTTGGACGTTCTGCTCTCTAAAACCCAACTTGGCCAGTAGTTATGCTCTTCTTGTTGGACTTTCTACTCTCTCTAGTCCTACTTAACTTGTTATTGTTCTCCCTAAGTTGGACGTTCTGCCCTTTCAAACCCTACATAGCTTGTTATATCTTCACTCGTGTTGGACTATCTGCCTTTTCAAGCCCCACTTAGCAGACTATTTTACACTCCTTGTAGGATTTCCTGCCCTTTCAAGCCAACACAACTCATTTCATCAGCATGTTTGTTGGATATTCATATATCCCGACCGACACTCTCTTCCCGTCCATCGAGTCCACCGCGTGGAACGCGATCCAGTCCCTGCCGTCCTCGTCCGTAAAGTAAGAGTTGTGGCCGGGGCCGTATACCCCCGGATACGTCGTGAAGTTCAGGAGCGGGGTGTTCCTTTTCTTCCACGAGGCCGGATCGAGCAGGTCGGAGCCCGCCTTCGCGGAGAGCAGGTTCACGACGTACAGGTACCCGCGCGCGTCCCCGCCGCTGTAGTTCACGTGGATCACGCCGTCCCGTTTATACACGTACGGACCTTCGTTATTCACGGTCCCGCGAGCGTTTTCGTAGCCGTAGAGCGGCCGGGAAATGAGCACCGGATCTGAAATCAGCTGCCACGGCTGCTCCTTTCGGATCTCCGCGATCAGGATCATCGACCCGCTGTCCTTCGGCCCGCCAAGCCCCGCGGACCCGGCGATGCCCTTCCGGTACGACCAAAGCACATACGCTCTCCCGGCGTCTTCCAGGTACGTCATGTCCAGGGAGATGCCAATACGGTCGTCGATGGGCCCGTCCTCCGCCGTTACCGGGCGGTCCTCCATGCGTTCCGCGGGGGTCCTCAGCCGGTACTCCGGCACCGTGAGAACGCTCCCGTCCCTCCGCCGGACCGGCACCGGCTCCTCGTAAGAATCCGGGCCCGTCAGGCGGCCGCCCGGCTTCAGCTTCATCATGTGGCAGCAGGGGCCGAACTCCTCCGCGCTCACCGCAAAGAGGATCCAGAGCTCCCCGCCGATCTCATGGATCTCCGGCGCCCAGAACGTCTGGATGAGCCCCTTCTCTTTGTTCGGGGCGAGGATCAGGTGTATGGGAGTGTCGTCCCGCAGAAGCTCCGGGATCGTGTCCGCTTCACGGATGTAGATGCCGATGTCGTTCACATTGTCGTTTGTGAAGATGAAATACCACTTCCCGCCGTGACGGAAGAACACCGGATCCGCAAGGCCTGAAGCCCACGGAAACGCCGTGAGCGGTTTTCCGGGCTCTGCGTTCCAGAATGCGAGGATTCGCGCGGCTTCTTCATCAGTGAGAGCAGCAGGCAGGTATTCCGCCTCTGTTCTGCCGGCAGAATGAACTTCCGTGAAATGTATCAGGTCTATGGATGTCCAGCACAGGGTATTCCGTGAAACAGGCCGTGCTTCTGCAGTCCCGGAATCAGCACCCGGCGCGGGGTCCGCGCCCGGCACACCCGGTCCGGCCGCCCCGCAAGACTCCTCCGTCCCGTCCTCTTCTGTCCTTACTGCCCGGATCAGGAAGCTCCCGTCAGGAAGTCTCGAAATCTCCGGGTCCCGGAGCGCCTTCGGGACGATGGTCCCCTCCGGGCTGATCTCCCCTCTCGCAAAGAGCATCCCGTATCCGCGGTTCAGCTCCGTCCGGCTGCCGTCTTCCCCGAGCAGCGCGAAATGGACGCTCCTGGCAAGCCCGTCCGGATAAGTATCAGGAAAAGCCTCTTTCGTATAGACCTGTACTGAGTATGACATTTTGTTCCTTTCCTCAACGTATTTGCTGCTTCTTCAGTGTATCCGTCCTCCGCCATAATGATGCCGGTTCTCTGTCGGTATTTTTCAGCTCCTGCATCCACACCTTTACTCGCCTCACTTCAGCACCGGCTTCCAGTCATCGGCGGAATCCAGGAAAAGCTCTGCGAACTCCCCGTCCGCCATGACCTTGAGAAGATCGTCCATGTGCCAGATCCAGTTCGACTTCAGGATCTCGTCCTGCTCCATCCAGAAGACGCGGCCCTCTTCGGAGGAAATAAGCTCCCCGGAAAACCGGTCCGCCGTAAACAGGAAGACCAGGTACCGCGACCCGTCCTCGTTGATCCACTCCTTGATCCCGCAAAGTTTCGGGGCTTCTATGGTAAGCCCCGTCTCCTCCTTCATCTCCCGGATGACCGAGTCGACGATCGGCTCGTGCTCCTCCACGTGTCCGCCCGGAAACGTGATCCCGCCCGCGTACGGTCCTACCTTTTCCTCGACCAGCACCTGCGTCCCCTTCCGGAGCATGCACATATTCGTGAGGATCACCTGTTCTCTTCGTTCCATAATACCGGTTCCTTCTTTATTTCTGCGCCGGCCGTAATCCGGGCCGGCGATCTCATCCAATATCACTATCTGAGCGCCCGCCGTGACACGGGCAGCGCTGTATCCTTACGCTCTTCGGGCTATCCCCGTCCTGGCCTGCGTATCGCTAAGCCCCGAACATCTCCCGGCAGATCTTCTTACCGGTCTCCGTCCGGAAGATCTTTTCCAGCGTAGTCCGCACGGCATCCAAAGACTCTCCGTTCTCAAACAGATTGACTAAAAAGTCCGCCTCCACCAGGATCTGATAATCCATCCCGTCGATGTTCGTATACGTATGATGGTGCGCAATGAGGTATTTCACCCGTTCGGTCGTTTTTTCCGGAAAACCAAGCTCTGTAAGGAGCCTTTCCGCAATGGCCGGCCCCTCGAGCTCCTGATATTTCCCGTCCCCGCTGCCGTACTTCTCCCGGCAGTACGGGATCGCAATATCGTGCGTATATGCCGCAGCCTCCAGCGTAAACAGCGTATCTTCCGGAAGCCCTTCTTCCCGCCCGATGAGCGCCGCGTACGCGTGCACCTTCGCGAAATGCTGGGCGAGTCCCGGGTCGCCGCGATCCAGCCGGATCATTTCCATATGCAGTCTGTCAAGTAATTTTCTGTTCATCCGTTTTATCCTTTTCCGGAGTACTATTGTCCTATTGACAACCCCCTGAGCGCCCCTTTAGAATGAATTGAGAACAGGGCCGCAGGTCATGCGGCTCACATGATTTCAACCCGGAGGTAATGCCATGGAATTCAAGGAGATCCTGAACCACGCCCGCTTTTCGCAGGTCGGTTTCGTTGTAAGAGATATCGAAGCCACAAAGGCTTTATTCGCAAAGCTGTTCAATGTCGAGGAGCCGGAGACCCGGCCCGACGCAGGTCAGTTTGAGGTGACCGGCACGGAGATCTACGGAAAGCCCGCCCCGAAAGCCAACGCGAAGCTCGCGTTCATGGATCTCGTGCCCGGCGTGCAGCTCGAGCTCATCGAGCCCAACGAAGAGCCGTCCGTCTGGCGCGACGCCATGGAAAAGTACGGCGAAGGCATCCACCATATCGCCTTCAACTGTGAAAACGCCGATGAAGTCGCAGAGCTCCTTGTAAAGGAATTCGGCGGCACCATCGAACAGCGCGGGAAATATGGCGACGCTTCCGGCCAGTACATCTACATCGACTGCTTTGATCAGTTGAAGTGCCGGATCGAGCTTCTGGAGTCCTTCCGGTAATCTCTTCCGTTACTTTTCTTTCAAAAATGGCATGATCCATGCGGGCAATCCCTCGGATCATGCCATTTCCTGTTTTTTCAGAACGCTTTATTCCGCGGGGTCGAAACCAAAGAATCCCGTGACCTCGGCGTTGCCGTCCAGATCTTCATACATGCGGACGATGAGATAGTCGTCCGGGTTCTCCGCAAATGCCGTCTCATAGACGAGAAGCTCATAGTTGCGTCCTGCAACGATCTGCGTCGCAAGAAGGAGGACAGGCTCAAAGTCCGCTTCTTCAATAGAGACAAGCTCTTCGGTCACCTTTTCAAATGCTTCCTTTGCTTCATCCGTAAGGTCCAGGGTCTCGCCTGTAAACCAGCCGCCGTCGAGGATCTCTTCGCCCGGGAGCGCCGCAAGTGCTTCCACCCCGGAATTTCTGACTTCCGTGATCTCCGCGTTTCCTTCAAGATCCACGTAGACCGTTACGAGCGCGTACTGGGGAATGGCATCCGGGACGACAAGCGTCTCCCTGCACAGGAACTTATAGTTCATGCCGGCAACGAGCTGCGTCTCAAGAAGGGCAAGCGGAAGGTAATCCGCGCCGAGAAGTTCTTCGGCAGCGTCTTCGAAAAGGGCCCGGAGATCGTCGGGGATCTCAGGAGATTCCGCCCTTGTCCAGCCGCCCACGATGGCCGGTTCTTCCTCTGCTGCCGGTTCTTCCGCGGGTTCCGCCTCTTCATTTCCCGGTACGGGGGTCACGGTGATCTCGATACAGCCTGTCAGCGATACGATCATCAGTGCCGCAAGGATCAATGCGATCAGTTTCTTCATGGTTTCTTACTTCCTTTCTTTCTGAGGTTTTATTTTTCATCTTTTTCCTTTTCACTGTAAAAACGCCTGAGCACGCTCCACGCCATCTTCTTATGCAGTCGGTCCGGAGTCAGGAGCCCCTTCCGGTTGTAATACTGCTGGATCACGCTGGTCCGCCGCGGGCACCGGAAGTCGTAGAGGATCCACGGGCACATGCCCTTGACGTACGGGATCTTACGGATCTCTGCGACCTGACGCCTGTAGATGTACGCCTGGCACTCCTCCGTGCCCTTATCCGTCTCCGTGCCGTGCCAGCCGTAGAGCGCGTCGCCGCCGAACTCCGAGATCACGACCGGCTTGTCCGGGTCGCTGTTCTCAAACAGCTGCGGAAGCAGGCTGAAGTCCGGGGAATACCAGCCAAAGTATTCGTTTAGACCGATGACGTCCAAATGCTCCGCCAGACGGTCGCGGATCGCGTTCTCCGCAACAGAGACTAAGCACGCCGCAGAAACGAGCCTGGTCGGATCTTCCTTCTTTGCCGCTGCCGCAAGGCGCGACATGAAGCGGAGCCTTTCATCAGAGTCCGCGTTCTCATTGCCCACAGACCAGATGATCACGGACGCCCGGTTCGCGTCCCTCCTGATAAGCTCCCGAAGCTGGTTCTCCGCGTCCCGGTAGGTCGCAGGCCGCGTGAAACGGATGGCCCAGTATACCGGCACCTCTTCCCAGAGGAGAAGGCCCAGGCGGTCCGCAAGCTTCGACATGTTCTCGTGATGCGGATAATGCGCAAGCCGCATGAAGTTGCAGCCAAGCTCCTTCGCGTCCCGGATGATCTTCCCGTGTTCCTCGTCGGTCAATGCCTTGCCGTTTTCAATACTGTCCTCGTGGCAGCTGACGCCGCGAAGGAACATCTTCTTTCCGTTCAGCAGGATCTCCCGGCCCTCGGTCCGGATCTCGCGGAAGCCCACGGTGTCAGAAACACGGTCTGCCTCACAGTCCGCCGTACCGCCGCACGAAGCTCCGTCTTCCAAAAGCCTGAGCGAAACCTCATACAGCTTCGGGTTCTCCGGGCTCCAGAGCTCCGGCGCACACTTCACGGTAACCGCACCCTTGCCCTTCTTTACAGGGATCTCCGTCCGGATCCCGAGCTCCGGGATCTCAAACACCGCCGCGGTATCCGCGGCGTCCGAAAGCTTCACCTCCGCGCGCACTTTGTCGAATTTCCCGTCCGGCACGAGGTACGTCCTGAAGTCCTGAATGAACAGCTGCGGCACGCGGAAGAGTTCGATGTCCCGGTACACGCCGCCGTAATTGAACCAGTCGGTGTTTTCCGTTGGGACCTGCTCGGGGCGCCGCGTGGCGTCGCAGGCGAAGATGATCCGGTTCTCCTTCTGAAGAAGGTCCGTCACCTCAAAGAACATGGGTGTCGACCCGCCGCGGTGCATACCCACGTACTGCCTGTTCAGGAAAATACGGAGCAAATAGTTCGCGGCGCCGACCCTTAAGAACACCCGCTCGTTCCCGCGCGGGATGAACCCGAACTTCCGGGTGAACACCATGGTGCTCTCATAGAGGAACAGCTTCTCGTCCTGCGTGTTCCAGGAGCACGGAAGCTCCATCGACGGCCATTCGTCAAAGGAAAAGTCCACAGGAAGCGAGATCCCGGCCGCGCTCTCATAGCGCTCCTCGAACCAGTGCTGGCGGATGCAGGTCTCGTACTGGTCGATCGCGTAGTGCCACAGGCCGTTCAGGGACTCGCGTTCCCGACCCTCTGTGAACAGCATTCCGTCTGCCAGGGAATCCTTGCCCTCGTATTCACTGATGTAGTCCTCCAGATTGATATCCGAAACGTTTTTCTGGACGTATTTCTTCATCATACTCCGGTCCTCCTTAAGTGTAGAACAGCTTGGCCGCGCGCACCATGTACGCGGTATCCATGACGCCGCCCACTTCGCATACGCTGTGCATCGCGAGCTGGGCGAGGCCGATGTCCGCGGACCGTGCGGAGACCTGCGACGTCGATATATTCCCGAGCGTCGAGCCGCCCGGGATATCCGACCGGTTCGTGTAGGTCTGCACCGGGATCCCGGCGGACTTGCAGAGGTCCCGGAAGAAGGCTGCGGAGACCGCGTCCGTGCAGTACTTCTGGTTGCCCGCGAATTTCAGCACCGGGCCGCCGTTTAAGACCGGCCGGTTCTTCGGGTCCGCCTTCTCCGGATTGTTCGGATGGACCGCGTGGCCGTTATCGGCGGACAGGAGGTACGAATCCGCGACGTTCATCTGGAAGTACTCCTCCGTGCCGCCCAGTGCGCGGTTCATGCGCGTCAGCACGTCATAGAGGAAGGTGGACGCCGCTCCCTGGCGCGTCCCTGAGCCGACCTCTTCATTGTCGAAGACCGCGTGCACAGAGATGTGCTGCTCCTTCTTCCCG
Organism: Lachnospiraceae bacterium; assembly: GCA_017441825.1. Classification (GTDB taxonomy): domain Bacteria; phylum Bacillota; class Clostridia; order Lachnospirales; family Lachnospiraceae; genus UBA1267. Next base: position 22,720 of record JAFRVD010000086.1, on the reverse strand, counting down.
TTCAGGAAGCCCTGGAGAGAAGTCCATGCGCACTGAAGGTCGTCGAGCCTGGGGGACATGATGAATTCGTTGTCCGCGCCAAAGATCGAGCCCTCTGAATGCGGGTACAGCATGAGGTCCCAGGACAGGATGCTGTCCGCGGGGATCCCCGCGTTCTCCGCAACAAGCTTCCGGAACCGCCCCGCCGATGACATCTCGCCAAAGAGAGGCAGCAGATCCTTCTGGACGTTGTACTTGTGTCCGTCGTTCGCGCTCCGGTCCATGTGGATCGCAAGGCTCGGGATCACGAGGAGGTCCCTGTCGATGTCCACGTTTTTCGTGAACACGCGGCCGTCCGACGCATACGCGACGCGGCCCGCCACAGACAGCGGACGGTCGAACCAGGTCCCCATCATCATGCCGCCGTACGCCTCCACGTTCAGCTGGACGTACTTTCCGTCCGCCGGGATCTCGGGGTCCTCCTTGATCTTAAACGTGGGCGAGTCGCTGTGCGACGCGATGATCCGGTAGCCCTGCTCGGGCGACACCGGCACGAAAAAGCTGATGATGGCGGAGCCGTTCCGGGTCACAAAGTAGCCGTGCCCGCGGCTGATCTCCCAGCGCTCGTTTTCATAAAGCTCCGTAAAGCCCTGCTCCGTAAGGAGCGCCGCCATATTGGAGACTGCATGGTACGGAGTCGGGCTGTCCCAGATGAATTCAATGAGGGCCTTCGACGTATTCTCGGCCACTTCCTTTGTCAGTTCAGACATGGTTCTTCCTCCGTTTCCGGGTCCTTCTTCTCTTCTTCCTGTTTCTTCTTTCTGTAGAACAGGAACCACGCAAGCAATGCGAGCGGCGCGCAGGCGATCGCGTCCAGCACGGAATGCTGCTTGATGTGGAACGTTGAAAGGCAGATGAGCGTGCACATGATCACGTACCCCGCGCGGACCTTCGGATCCGAAAGCTTCTTCGAATCAAAGGCCATCATGACCGCGAGTACCGATCCGAGCACGTGCTCGCTCGGGCAGCAGTTCATGCTCCTGTCCGACCCGTACAGGAACTTGACGAGCCGGATAAAAATGTTCTTCCTGGGCAGCGGGTCCGGCCGGAGGTCGACCCCGTTCGGCAGGAAGGCAAAGATCAGCTTCGTGATCGTAAAGGTCACCATAAACGAATGCATGCCGCGCTTAAAGGCCGGCGGATCGTACAGCATGGTGTATAAAAGCGTCCCGATATAGAACGGGAACCACAGCACGTACGGCACGGAGAAGATCTCGAGGAACGGGATCATATCGTCGAGCGCACAGTGGATAATGGAGTATTTCTTCACTGACTTCTGGATCAGGAAGTAGGACGGGAAATCCACGAGCCAGTACAGCATTAACAGTGCGTGCCTGTACTTCGGCTTCGTGATGTCCCTCACCGAATGAAGGTCGTTAAAGACCGATTCGTCTATGAGCTTTTTAAGAATGTCCTTCCCGGCTTTCCGGGCGCCGCCCTTTTCCTCCTTTGCAGTCATCTTCAGCAGGTCGTAGAGCGGTCCTTTGTCCTTGTCGTGGCAGGAGCGTCTTAAGCCCTTCGGCGCGCCTCCCCGGTTCCTTCAACGGTTGTAGTCGAACCCGCACGCATCCAGGAACGCCCGTGCCATGATGGTGGCGCCTACCTGGTTCGGATGGATCCTGTCCCACGCGATGTAGGACGAATGGCGGATCTTGCAGTATTCCTCGTACGCTTTCTGGAAATCGACAAAAATGCACTCGTACTTTTCCGCGAGCTCCCTGCAGATAGCCGTGTACTCGTCCATCCTGGCGCGCATTTTGTCTTCGCGGTTCGGCTCCATATAATAGGGCGACAGGATGAAGATCCCCTTGACCTTATCCTTTACGGCTTCGATCATCTTCGTGAGGTTTTCCCGGTACTCGTCAGGCAGGACGGCCTGGTCCGGCATGGCCGGAGAATCGAACTGGCGCCAGACGTCGTTGATGCCAATACAGATGGACACCCAGTCCGGCGAAAGCGAGACCACGTCCCGGTCGAACCGTGCGAGGAGGTCCCTGCTCGTGTTCCCGGAAATGCCCGAGTTCGTCACGCGGACCCGGATCTCCGGATACCACGTGGAAAGCATGTTCTCCACGATCCGGACGTAACTGTGTCCCACATTGTCGAACAGCCCTTCGCCCACCGGCTGCGCACTGCCCATATCCGTCACGGAATCACCTGCAAAAACGATCCTGTCAAGATCCTGAAATAACATCCGTTTCCTCCTTTATCCTTCAAACGCTTCTCTGTTGATCCAGAGCCCCAGCGCGGGGTTCGGAATATAATAGATCTCTTCGCCGTCGATTAAGTTTACACCCGGCACGAGGCTCTCGAGATGATACAGTTCCTTTGCTTCGTCAAAATCCGCGCTCTCAAAGCCCACGCCTTCGATCTCTTCGCGGCTGATGTTCTTTACGCAGTAGCGGATGGTGAAGCGTCCGTCGGACGAGCCGTGTATGAGATGCGCCGCGGCCCCCATGTTCTCGCGGAGGTCCCCGTTCTCGGGCTTCTTAAACGCTTCAAGCGTCGCGAGACGTCCGCGGTAGCCGTATTTCCGGATCAGCCCGTCGATCGTTTCATCCTCCCCGAAGCGCGTCACGCCCGGCGCCAGGATCACGAGCTCGCCGCCCGTCGCCATAGCCATCCGCGTCCGGTACACCGCTTTGTTTCCAAGCCAGGTCGTCTTGAACTCGGAAGGGTCCAGATACACGACGCACTTCCTGATGCCGTGCGGCACAAAGTCGATGTTCTTTTCCTGTGCAAGCGCGACGGCCTTTTCCAGGCATTCCCGCCCTTCTCCGATAAACAGGCCGTGGGTCCGGATCACGCCGCCCGGCGCCGTGGTCACCGTCAGCATAAACAGGATGGGCCGGTCCGCAAGGAACGTATTCAGCGCGTAGTCGAAGATCTCGCGCACAGGCGTATGGTCGCGCCCCATCATGCGCTCCATGCCGTACACCGCGCCCACCATGTGGGATTTGTTGATCATATCGCTGCCGCCCACGCCCACGAAGATGTTCTTCGCGTGGTTCGACATGCCGATCACTTCGTGCGGCACCACCTGCCCCGGGGAGATGATGAGGTCGTACGAAGGATCCATGATCCGCCGGTTCACCTCCACGCTCACGGGGTCCGTCCAGAGGCCCTCCGTCAGGTCCGAAATGTACGCTCCGGGCACCTCGCCGAGCCGCATCACGTCGTTCCTCCAGTCGTGCACCAGCATCTCTTCATAGGGGATATCGCCGAACATCGCTTTCCACTGGTCCTCCGACACGGGCGCGTGCGTCCCGAGCGCCGGAAGGATATCCACGGAAACGCCGCGGTCCTTGAGATAATGCCAGCAGACGTTCGTGATGAAGCCTGCGTTCGAGTGATATCTTGTAAAATCCGGGGGCAGGATCAGGACTTTATGAAGCGGCTTTTCCATCGCTTTAGAAAGGACCTTCTCCAGTCCCTCCCTAAGCTCGCTTTCTGTCAGTCCTTCTTCTGTCTTTCCGTATAAATAAAGGTCCATATGCCCCTCCGTCATACGGTGTAGCTCGAGGACGCGGTGTCCCCGCCGTGTCCCGTCCAGTTCGTGTGGAAGAACTGTCCCCGCGGCATATCGACGCGCTCATAGGTGTGTGCGCCGAAGTAGTCGCGCTGCGCCTGCAGGAGGTTTGCAGGAAGGCGGTCCGTGGTGTAGCCGTCAAAGTAGGACAGCGCCGCGGTCATGGCCGGGGCCGGGATGCCGTACGACACCGCTGCCGCCGCAACCTTCCGCCATGCGGGCAGAAGCTTCTTAATGGTCTCTTCAAAATAGGGATCCAGAAGCAGGTTCGAAAGCTCCGGGTTCTTCGTATACGCGTCCTTGATCTTCCCGAGGAAGACGGAACGGATAATGCAGCCGCCGCGCCACATGAGCGCGATGCCGCCGTAGTTTAAATTCCAGCCGTAGGTCTTTGCCGCGGTCCGCATGAGCGTGTAGCCCTGCGCATAGGAGATGATCTTTGAGGCGTAAAGCGCCTGCCGGATGGCTTCCACCATCTCCGCGCGGCCGCCCGTATACGCCGGCTTTTCACGTCCGTAAAGCGCCGACGCCGCGACCCGCTCTTCCTTCATTGCGGAGAGGCAGCGCGCGAACACCGCTTCGCCGATCAGCGTAAGCGGCACGCCTTCGTTGAGCGCCGAAATGCCGGTCCACTTGCCGGTGCCCTTCTGGCCCGCCGTATCGAGGATCACGTCCACTACAGGAGTGCCATCGGCGTCCTTATAGCGCAGGATATCCCGCGTGATCTCAATGAGGTACGAGTCGAGCTCCGTCTTGTTCCATTCGTCAAACACATCCCCCATCTCCTCGTTCGTCATGCCGAGGAGATCGTGCATCAGCTGATACGCCTCGCAGATCAGCTGCATATCGCCGTATTCGATGCCGTTGTGGACCATCTTGACAAAGTGGCCCGCGCCGTTTTCCCCGACCCAGTCGCAGCAGGGACTGCCGTCCTCCACATGGGCGGCGATGGTCTGGAAGATGGGCGCGACGTACGGCCACGCTGCCTTTGACCCGCCGGGCATGAGGCTCGGGCCCTTTAAAGCGCCTTCTTCGCCGCCGGATACCCCGGTGCCGATGTACAGCTTCCCCGCCTCTTCCACGAGCTTTGTCCGCCGCATCGTATCTTCATAGTTCGAGTTGCCGCCGTCGATCAGGATGTCGCCGTCGTCCATGAGCGGCAGCACCTGGCTGATCACGGAATCCACCGGGGCGCCTGCGCGGATCATCATAAAGACCTTCCGCGGGGACTCGAGATTCTCGAGAAGCTCCTCGTAGGAATGGCAGCCGATGAAATTTTTGCCCTTGCCGCGGCCTTCCGTGAACCGGTCGACCCAGTCCACCTCGTAGTTAAAGACTGCTACAGTGAAGCCCTTGGACTCCATGTTCATCGCAAGGTTTTCGCCCATTACAGCCAGTCCGACAATGCCGATATCCGCTTTTTTCTTCATATCTGCTCCTTACCGCTGCACGCGGGCGTTCCCCGTGTAAATGTCCCAGACCTGCTTTTCGTCCGCAGGCTCCGCGTAGTCATTGAGGGACGATGCCGCAAGTACGCCGGTCGCCCAGCCGAAATGCAGGCAGTCCGCAAAGTCCCAGCCCTGCTGGACGCCGTAAAGAAGTCCGCCGGTGAAGCCGTCGCCGCCGCCAATACGGTCGAGCACGCTGATCTCACGCGGCTCCTCCACGACCCACTCGTCGCCCGAAAGGCCGATACAGCCCCACAGGTGGGTGTTCGCGGAGATCACTTCGCGGAGCGTGGTCGCGAAGATCTGCGCGTTCGGGTATTTCTCCCGGACCTTTAAAATCATGCCCTTGAAGCTTTCGATCTTTGCGGCGAGGTCCTTGCCGCCCGCCTCCGGGCCCGTAAACCCGAGGCAGAGCTGGAAGTCTTCCTCATTGCCCACTAAGATGTCTGCGAGAGACGCGATCTCTGAAAACGCTTCGCTGAGCTCTTCCTCGCGGCCCTTCCAGAAGGTCGCTCGGTAGTTTAAGTCAAAAGAGATCAGCGAGCCGCATTCGTGGGCCTTCTTTGCGAGCGCCACGCAGCAGCGCGTGGTGTCCTCACTCATGGCCGCGATCAGGCCGGAGATGTGGAGGATGCCCACGCCTTCTTCGCCAAAGATCCGGTCGAGGTCGAAGTCAGAAGCGGAAAGCGTCCGGCCGACTTCGCCCGCCCGGTCGTTCCAGACGCGCGGCGCGCGGTTTCCGAAGCCGGAGTCCGCTATGTTGAACTGGTGCCGGTAGCCCCAGGGCCCGCCCTGCGGGACCGTCTTTCCTTCATAGCGGATGTTCCGCTTCCTGAGCTCACCCTGAATAAACAGCGCGATTGGGCTCCCTTCCACGAATTTCGTGAGCGCCAGGCACTCTTTCCCAAGCGACGAGGTCACATTGAGCACGTTCGTCTCCGCGCTGGTGGCCTGCAGATAAAACATGTTGCTGTTCTGGACCGCCATCCGGTCCGGGGGCGTGATCCGGACGCCCATGCTGGTGGGACACGCCACTGCGTATTTGTATGTTTCACGAAGCTTCATTAAAGTTTCCTCCTTTATTCTTCGAGGTCAAGCCATGCGCGCTCTTCATCCGTAAGCGGGATCTCCATCGCGCCGATGTTTTTTTTAAGCCGCTCCGGGTTCGTGGTGCTGACCACGGGGAAGACGTTCATCGGCGACCGGAAGACCCACGCGAGCGCGAGCTCCGCGACCGTGACGCCCTTCTTTTCCGCAAGCTCCTCCGCGCGGCGGAGGCGTTCAAAGTTTTCGGGATAGCAGAGCCCCTTCATGCCGAACATGTCGAGGACTTCGCCCGCCCGGCCGATCTCCGTGCTCCTGAGTCTCCCGGAGAACAGGCCGTGGCCGAGTGCGGAATGTGCGATCACGGGCATTCCGTTTTTCACGTACCAGTCCCGGTCCATTTTATGCTCCGGTCCGGTAATGGTCTCGCTCATGCCGCCCCACATGTCTTCCAACTGATGAGCGAGGCTGTAGTTCGGACTTGAGACCGTAAAGGGGATCAGGCCATGCTTCTCCGCGTATTCATTGGCTTCCTCGATCCGTGGAACGGTCCAGTTCGAGCCGCCGAACGCCCCGATCCGGCCCTCCGCATGAAGCGCGTTCAATGTTTCCACGATACCATCGACGGGGACTTCCGGGTCGTCACGGTGCAGGATATATATGTCGCAGTAATCCAGTCCGGACCGCTCCCGGAACTGTTCGAAATCGGAACGGATCACCTCCGCGGAAACGCGGCGCGTCCCGTCCGGCGCCGGGTGGCAGCACTTGGACAGGAGAACGATCCTGTCTGCCACGTTTTTCTCGCGGATCCATTTGCCGAGCGCCACCTCGGACAGCCCGTACACCGCGGCGGTATCAAAGAAATTCACTCCCGCGCAAAGCGCCGTATCCAGCCGCGCCGCCGAATCCTCGCCGCGGGCAAACGACCCGCCGGTACAGCCGTAAACGAGCTTTGACGCAGGTTTGTCTACGTAAGGTATTTTTTCGTACGTCATAGCTTGTAGATCACCTCATCCGTATCTTTTTTGTTTGCGTGCGCGCAGTCGTTGAAAAGGCGTACGCGCGGGTAGACGATAGAGCCCGGCTTGTCCGGGAACTCCAGCACGATGATGGAAGTGAACCAGTATTCGAAGATGGACGCGAAGTACGGGAACGGCAGGTTTATGATGTGCGAGATCGCGCACCCGCTTGAGCCGCCGTGGCTGAAGATGACCGGAGTCTCATCCGTCAGGAAGTGGCAGAAGTACCGCGTGCCGTAGCGTTCATAGCCGTATTTTTCGAGGAATTCATCGATGCTGTCTACAATAAGGTCGTGGTAGTCCATGACCAGGTTGTTCCGGAAGTACGGATGGTTCCTCCAGTTGTCGTCCTTGAAGTTCCAGTCGCCTTCCTCAATGAGCCGTGAAGCAAGTGCCCAGGGGTGTCCGTCCATCGGGAGCGGGCTTCCGTCACGGCTGCCCCAGCTGATCTCATGCATATAGTCGAGCTGCTTTATGGGAAGATCGAGAAGCTCTGAAGTGAAGCGTGCGGTCTCCAGCGCCCGCCCCATGGGCGAACTGTAGATCTTCGTGATCCCCTCGTGCTCGAGCCGCTTTGCGCAGGCCTCTGCCTGTTTAAGCCCCGTGGGCGTCAGGCAGTCGTCTCTGTAGTTCGGTTCTCCGTGTCTTACAAATAACAGTCTCATTCAGTAAACCCTTTCCTGTACAGCCTTCCGCGGAAGCTTCCGCGGGCCTTTTCCACCGCTTATATCAGCATACCGAAAAAGCGCACAAAAAACAAGGCTGAATCGTGAACAATCACGAAAAACAGTATACGATCGGGAAAAGAAGACGTGAAAAGAAGACGTGAAAAGAGAGGGAAAAGACAGGCGCCTCTTCCCCCTCGGGTAACGATTCAGTTTCTCTGTGCCATGCCTTCCGGCTGCACTTTGCGTTCATTTCCGGCGGAGCTGTGCGTTATTTCCCCGGCACCTGGTTCACGATCCCGGTGAAGAGAACAGAGCCGAAGCTGTTCGTGATGGCGAACAGGAACGGGCGGTCCAGCGTGAAGTCTACCGTGCCGTCGGGCATCGCCGCGCCGCACAGCATCTCAAGAGTAAAGGCCGTGGCGGTGCAGCCCTCTTCGTCGATCGTGCACCGGGCCGCGTGCTTCACCTCGGAAAGCCAGACCGGCATCTCTTCCCTGATGAGGCCGGTAAAGTCCGCACCGTCCCGAAGAAACGCCTTCTCGATCCCAAGCCCCTTCAGCGTGTCGCACATGTCAAGGTCCGAGGAAACGTCGAACTTCGGGACCTTCATGTTGATGATGCAGTATTTTTCATGAGACTCGTCGTACTCTCCGCCGATGCATTTTATGAAGTCCGCTTCCTTCGCGATCTCCTCGGGCGTATAGCCTTCATCGGGGAGGATCAGCCACATGCCGGCCCCGCCGGAGAACGAAAGCCTGACGGCGCCGAAGTGGTCGTAGAAGCAGTAGAGATCGTCGGTTTCCTTCGTCATGAATTCAGCCTCCGTGTCCCCGGCCGCGCCGTGGAATGTGAGCGTCTCATTGTATTCCGCGCTGAACGGGTACTGCCACTTTCCGCGGAAGTACACCGTGGTGGCGATGGACAGCACCATCTCCGGGTCCATATTCACGTTATCTACGGCATCCTTGAGCATTCCGCCGGTCTTCTCATTGAGCCAGTCCTGAAGCGCCTTCAGGTACGCGGGGTCCTCGGGATCTCCCTGGTAAACACTCGCAAAATAGCTCTCCGCGATCTTCTGAAGGACGTCTTCATCTACGGAAAGTCCCTGCTTAAGCCACAGGGAAGCGGCGTTGTCCGCAAGGTACTCGCCGTTGTCCACGTAAGTCGAAAGGAACAGCCGGGACGCCGTATCCCGGGCGTCTTCAATATTTTCAGCGCCTAAAAGGGACAGGATCTCTTCCCGGGTCTCCCCCTCCGCAGCCTCCGCGAGGATCGCAAGTGCCATGTACATGCTGACCGGGGAGAACACCCGGTTCTCCGTGCCGGCGCCGGCCAGGAAATCGCCGAGCTTTTCATTGAATGCCGCGAGCTTCTCTGAAAGTCCGGTCCCTTTCTCAAACTGCATGGACCAGTACTCGCTCCAGGCCGCTCTGTCCTCTTCATATGCGGCGTCATCAAAGGTTCCGTTGGGCTTGATATAATCTCCGCTGCTTACGTTCCGCACCATTTCCGGATACTGCGCGCTTACGAGCAGCACGTCCGCGGGTTCGGATTCACCGGTTTCCGCGTCTTCCGTATCACGCGCGGGTCCCGGGCTGATCAAAAGCCCGTGCGGCTCTTCCTCACCGGAAGGTTTCTCCTCATTTTCCGCGCCGGGCGTCATGACGGTGACCTTCATGTTCGGGTCCGCGCTGCAGGCTGTGAGTGATGCAAGCATTAAGGATGCAAAAAGCAGTGCCGTTATCTTTTTCAGCATATCGAATTCCTCCTTTTTCAGGACGGGCCTTTCAGCCTGTCCTGCCTATATAGACGACAAACGAGCGGCGTCCGTTACAGACAGCGTATGAAATCACCATCTTTTTTCCGGACACCGCCCGTATTTACCGGCAGCTCTCAGCTCTACATAACAGCCGCAGGACATGCACGTGCCCGAGATGAGCTTCTCGCACTCCGTGCAGGTCTTTAAGCGTTTTTCATACAAGTCCGGCCCCGCCTTCGCGCTTTCCGGAATCTTTTCGATGTACACCGCAAGGTCTTTTTTATAGGCTTCCGGGTCCATATCGCGAAGCAGGCACTGGTAGCACGGCCGGAGCATTCTGGGGTCGTCCATCGTCAGACCTCGCGGAGCCTCATTGCGATGTCCCGCGCGTGCTCTTCATCCCGGGCGATCACGAGGATCGTGTCATCGCCGGCGATCGTCCCCAGCACGCCGTCAAACTTCATGCCGTCGAACGCCGCGCAGATGGCCTGCGCCATACCCGTGTATGTGTGGATCACCACCTGGTTCAGTGCGGTGTCGATGTGCACCACCGCATTCCGGAACAGCTGGAAGAAGTGCGCGGTCGCCTGCTGATTTTCCGTCTTCCCGGGCGCCTGGTACGCGTACGAGCCGTCCGGCAGCGCCGTCTTCACAAGATGGAGCTCTCTTATGTCTCTCGAAAGCGTTGCCTGCGCGACGTCAAAGCCTGCCGTCAGGAGCTCTGCCGCAAGGTCTTTCTGGGTTGCGATATTCTTTTCTGAGATCAGCTGAAGGATGACCTCTCTCCGGGTCGCCTTATTGAGATCCTCTTTCGTCTTTTTTCCGGCCACAGTATTATCCTCCGTTGGGTTTTTCTGTAACTCTCCTGTAATGAAGACGGCAGGAAAATCATTCCTGCCGCCTAGTGTCATGTATGGGTGCAGATCCGTAAAAATCCGGCTATGCGCAACATTTTGAACGATCAATGCTGGATAGATTTGGTTTTCTGTTATTTTTGATTATACAGCCGTAAAAACCAATTGTCAACAGATGAAAGTGATTTTATTCATGAATAATGGAAGAATATTCATTAAGTGACCAAGGATACTCACGAGGCGGTGCTTTAGTAAAGGACATCGCGTCTCCGGTACCGGGATGCCGGAATCCCAGGGAGTACGACCAGAGCGCAGTCTCGCACGGTGCTTCCGCGGCGCCGTACCGTCTGTCCCCAAGAAGCGGCAGCTTCCGGGACGCGAACTGGACGCGGATCTGGTGCGTCCGCCCGGTGTAAAGCGTTACCTGAACAAGTGCCTGATCTCCGGAAGACGCAAGCACACGGTATTTAAGTCGCGCTTCCCGCACGCCCTTCCGCTTCCGGTCCACTACGTAGGTTTTGTTCTCCCGGACGCTGTGGTAGAGAAGGTCAGTGAACTCTCCTTCAGTCTCCGCCGGGACGCCCTCCGTGACCGCCAGGTACTGCTTGTCGAATTTACGCTCGGAAATGTCCCGGATGAGCGCTGATGCCGCAGCCGCGTTCCGCGCGTACACCATAAGACCGCCCACCACGCGGTCCAGACGATGGACGGAGCGGATATCGGCGGAAGGATCGTGAAGAGCTTCCCGGAGAAGCCCCGGCATACCGCCCGCATGGTCCTCGGAAAGCACGCCGGGCGGCTTGACGGCCACGATCACGTCCTTATCCTTAAAAATGATTTCCGGAAGTACCGTCATACTGCCTGTTCCTTAACAAAAGCCTTTCGTCTTCATGAATTCATAGCTCATCTTAAGCGATTCGTACGGGTCACGGCCGTAGCAGTCGTCCTGCTCCACAAGTGCGATCCGGGAACCTGCTTCCTCGCATGCGGCGATGATGTCGTCCCAGTCGAGGTTCCCGTACCCGATTTCCGCAAACCGCCGCGTCATGAGGTCTTCCGGGTCGACCGCGTAGTCCTTGAAATGAATAAATTCCGCGCGGCCCTTAACTGAACGAATGAACGCGCCGGGGTCCACGCCTCCGCACTGCACCCAGAAGGTATCCAGCACAAGCTGGACCTTCTTCGGGTCAGACTCCGAAAGCAGCCGCTCCATGATGGTCTTCCCGTCCCGCTTCACGAATTCGAAGCAGTGGTTGTGGTAGCCGAAGAACATGCCGTTTTCAGAAAGCGTGTCCGCAATGCGGTTCATCTCCTCAATGAACCGGGAGACGCCGTCGTCGGACAGGAGATACTCCCTGGGTGCGGAGCCTATGCAGGCGGAGTCGCAGCCGAGCGTCTTATTGTAGTCGATGATCTCCGGAAGATCCTTCTGAAAATCCGCAAAATTCCGGTGCGTGAACGCGCACTCCATGCCGTACTCATCGAGCACCTTCTTCATGTCTGCGGCCTTCAGAGGGATCCCCGAAACCTGCACGACCTTGTAGCCAAAGCCCGCGAGCTTCTTTATACCTTCGCGAAAGCCCTCGAGCGTCTTCATTTCGTTCCTTACCGTGTACAACTGCGCGCCAAGCCTTCTGTCCATAGCACTCCTTTCATTCGAGAAAGGAGCACCCCAAATCCCGGGGTGCTCCAGTCCAGTCCGTTACAGCTTACTCGTTCTTTTCGAAGTATGCCAGAATATCGCCTACGGTCTCAAATCCGGCCAGGTCGTCGTCCGGGATCGTGATTCCGTATTCTTCTTCAAAAGTCATGACGATCTGAAGGATGTCCAGCGAATCCGCACCCAGGTCTTCCTTGATCCTGGTGTTTTCGGTGATCGTTTCCGGATCAACCATCAGCTGCTCAGCCAAAACCTTTACCAACTTCTCCAGCATGTTTTACCTCCATTTATTTACATTATTCAGACTTCAGAGTTTTTTTACATACGCGCGGCGCACCTTGTGCTCCTTCGCGTCAAACCGCTTCCAGAGGTTCCGGATGGCGGCGTTGTATTCAAGATTCAGGTTCGTCTCCGCGTGCTCGATCTTATCGAGACGCATGACGTCGATCACTCTGGCCGCAAAGCAGGCGGAAACGCCGCGGTTCAAGTATTCCTTCTTTACGCCGATGAGCCCGAAATCCAGTACCTTCGGGCGGTTGATCGCCTTAAGAAGTCTTGCGAGCGCCGGCGGGGTCAGGTGTCCGCCGGACTTCTGCACGGCTTCCGAAAGCGCCGGGAAGCAGATGCCTAAGCAAACCAGGTTCTCGTTTTCATCGAGGACCGCGTCCACATACTTCTGCTTGATGATCATCCGGAAGTTGCTGAGCATCATCTTCTTCATGTTGTCCGTGAACGGTACGGTCCCGTAAAGCAGGTCGTACGATTCATCCAGAAGGTCGAAGAACTTGTCCAGATACTTGTCGATGAATTCGTTAATGTTCTTAGCGGAGCCCCAGTGCAGGTTGTAGCGCTTCATGATGTACTCGGACATCTTGTGGAAGTATCCGTCATAGTCCTTCGGGACCCGGATCTGGCTTTCGTACCAGTCCACTTCCTTTTCATAGCCCAGGGCTTCGATGTGCTTCTGGTAGTAGTCCGCATTGTACTGCTCTTCAAAGGTCGCGAGCTGGTCAAAGCCCTCAATGAGGAGCCCTTCCCGCTCAAGATCCGAGAAGCCTAAGGGTCCGCAGATGGTGTCCATGCCCTTTTTGCGGCCCCACTCCTCCACGGCGTCGAACAGTGCCTTGCTGACCTCAAGGTCATCGATAGCATCGAACCTCGTGAAGCGGATCCTTTTTTCGTTGTGCTTTTTGTTTGACGCCGTCTGGAGGATACCGGAGATCCGGCCTGCCATCACGCCGTCCTTGTAGGCGTTAAAATATACGGCCTCGCAGGTGTCGTAATACACATAATCCGGCCTGAAAATCTTTTTTTCGTCCAAATAGAGCGGCGGTACATAGTACGGATTGTCCTTGTACAGCTCGTTCGGAAATTCCAGGAACTGCTTCTGTTCCTTTTTCGTCAACGCTTCCCTGATCTCTATCAACGTTCCGACTCTCCCTCCTGCCGTAACTTTCACGGCGGTTTTCAGGGTTTTCTCCTCCGAATCCACGACATTATAGCACAATTGACAGATTTTGTATAGTACCGGCGTTTAAGCCTTCCCCCTGAACCCCCGGATCACGTCTCCGACGTCCACGGTTTCCAGCTTTCGGAATTCGTCGAATCGATACATGAGCGTCTCCTTCACGTGCGAGTCGCTTGTGAGGAACAGCTTCCCGCCCCGGGCCGCGATCTCTTCCCGGATCTCCCTTGACGGGTACGGGTCCGTCGTGTAGCCCCGCGCGATGGCGCCTACGTTGATCTCAAACGGCTTTCCCAAAGGGATAAGCGCATCCAGTGCGCTCCGCCAGGCGGCCTTATAACGCGGGTCTTCCGTATCGATGTACGGATCCTTTTCGTTGAACTTGACAACAAGGTCAAAGTGCCCGATCACGTCGCAGTGCGTCTTCCGGACCACGTCCGCCACAATTTTATAATACGCTTCGGCAAAGGCGAGGGGATCGCCGCCGAAATACCTGCGGATACCGTCCTGCTGCTTCTCCCGGCCTCCGTCCACAGTAAGGTATTCGTTTCCCGCCTTCACATAGTGGACCGAGCCGATCGTATAATCATAGTCCTCCGGTTTTTCCTCGGAATAGTAGTCAAACTCGAGCCCATGGAGGATCCGGATCTTTCCCCGGTACTTTTCCCGGAGCCTTAAAATCTCCTCCCGGTATTTCGGAATACACGCCTCCGGCATGCACCATTCGGTATCGTAATCCGTATAGCTGTGCTCGGAAAAGCCGATCACGTCCATGCCGCGCCGGATGGCTTCCTGCACCACGTCCTCCGCCGTATCGTATCCGTCGCTGAACGGGGTATGTACATGAATGTCCGCAAGGGTCATTTCGTCATTTTCTCCTGTTTCACTTTGTGATCGATCACATGGCGGGACGCGAGCTCGTCATAGACGTCGCGGAGCGAGATCCCCGATTCCACCATGAGAACCATGACGTGGTACGCGAGGTCCGCGATCTCATACACGGTCTCCTTCCTGTCACGGGCATGCGCCGCGATGATCACCTCGGTGGACTCTTCACCCACCTTCTTCAGGATCTTGTCCAGTCCCTTCTCAAAGAGATAGGTGGTGTAGGACCCTTCCTTCTTCTCGGTCTTCCTGCCTTCGATCAGCTTCATGAGGAGCTCGTATGAAAACTCGTGGAGATCCTCGCTCTCAAAGACCGTGTCGTTGAAGCAGGACGTAGTCCCGAGGTGGCACGCCGGGCCGTCCGGCTTCACGAGGACGACTAAAGCGTCACGGTCGCAGTCCGCCGTAATGGACACGATGTGCTGGTAGTTTCCGCTGGTCTCGCCCTTAAGCCAGAGCTCCTGCCGGGACCTGCTGTAAAAGCAAGTCAGTCCCTTCTCCATGGAGATCCGGAGGCTTTCCTCGTTCATGTACGCGAGCGTCAGCACCTGCTTCGTGTCCGCATCCTGGACGATTGCCGGGATCAGCCCTTTTTCATCAAATTTCAGTTCACTGATGTCGATCATCCTGTTTACCTCTTTTTATCGTTCGATCCGCGCGGGGATCCCCGCGTCTCTCATGGCCTGCTTCAGGTCCGGGATCTTCACTTCGCCGAAGTGGAAGATGGAGGCCGCAAGCCCCGCGTCCACCTTCGGGAGCGTCCTGAACAGCGTAATAAAATCGTCGATCTTCCCCGCTCCGCCGGATGCGATCACCGGGACGTTCACTACTTCGCAGACCTTCTCGAGCATCTCAAGGTCAAAGCCCTGCTTCACGCCGTCCGTGTCGATGGAATTTAAGACCACCTCGCCGGCGCCTTCTTCCACACAGTATTTGATCCAGGAGATCCCTTCCATTCCGGTGTTCTCCCGGCCGCCCTTCGCAAACACGCGGAACACACCGTCCACGCGCTTGACGTCGGCGGAAATGACCACGCACTGGTCGCCGTAGCGCTTCGCGGCTTCGCCTATGAGCTTCGGGTTCCGGATGGCGCCGGAGTTCACGCTGACCTTGTCCGCGCCGCACTTTAAGACCCGGTCGAAGTCGCTGACGTCGTTGATCCCGCCGCCCACCGTGAGCGGAATAAACACCCTTTTCGCGGTCTCGGTGAGGATATCGGTAAAGAGTGCCCGTCCCTCTGCAGAAGCCGTAATATCGTAAAAAACAAGCTCGTCCGCGCCGTTCGCGCTGTAATACGCCGCAAGCTCCACGGGAGACGCGACGTCGTTGAGCCCTTCAAAATTGACCCCCTTGACCACACGCCCGTTCCGGACGTCCAGACAGGGGATGATCCGTTTTGTGATCATTCCGCCTCCTTAACTGCTTCCGCGAGGTCGATCGCGCCGGTGTAATATGCTTTCCCAATAATGGCGCCGTACAGTCCGAGTGCTTTCAGCGCGCGGACGTCCTCCATCGTAGAGACACCGCCCGACGCCATGATGCTGATCTTAAACTTCTCCGAAAGCTCCCGGTAGAGCTCCCGGTTCGTCCCCTGCATCGCGCCGTCCTTGCTGATGTCCGTACAGATGACGGTGGAAACGCCCGCTTCGCAGAGCCACTTGAAAAATCCGGCGGCGTCAATTCCGGTGTTCTCCCGCCATCCTTTCACCGCAACGTAGCCGTTCCGAAGATCCGCGCCAACGGCGATCTTCTCTCCGTATTTCGCGACTGCTTCGTGGAGAAAATCCGGGGAAGTGACCGCCGCAGTCCCGAGGATCACCCGGTCGAGCCCGGCGGAAAGATACCGGTCCACGACCTCCATCGAACGGATCCCTCCGCCGATCTCACAGAACACCCCTGAAGCTTCCTTGATCTTGAGAACCGTCTCGAAGCTCGGCGTGCTGCCGTTCCTGGCGCCTGCAAGGTCCACCAGATGAATGTGAGAAGCGCCCTTCGATACGAAATCCAGCGCGATCTCCTCAGGGTGCTCGCTGTAAACTGTCATTGCCTTGTAGTCGCCCCGGAGAAGACGCACCGCCTGGCCGTTAAAAAGATCGATGGCCGGAAAGATCAGCATATCGTATTTCCTCCAAAATTCTTAAAACTCGCAGAAGGCCCGGAGCATCCGGAGCCCGATCTCCCCGCTCTTCTCCGGGTGGAACTGGCAGCCGAATACAAGCTCCTTCTGCACCGATGCCGTAAGCTCCGCCCCGTATTCCGCCGCGGCCGTGACGTATTCCCCGCAGTCCGCCGCGTAATAGGAGTGTACAAAGTACACGCAGTCCCCGTCCTTCACATATTTGAATATCGGGGACTCCTGCTTCATGATGAGCGGGTTCCAGCCGATGTGCGGGATCTTGAGGCCCGGAGAGATCACGTCCCGGATGGGGCGGACTACGCCCGGGATCAGGTGAAGGCCTTCGTATTCGCCGTATTCGAGGCTTTTGTCAAAAAGGAGCTGCATGCCGAGGCAGATGCCGAGGAGCGGCGTCCCGCCTTTCGCAGCGTCCGTAACCGCGCGGTCCAGGCCGCTCTCCCGGAGGAGCCCTATGGCGTCCCGGAAAGCGCCTACGCCCGGCAGGATGATCTTATCCGCACGGCGGACAGCCTCGGGGTCACCCGTGACCGTGACCTCCTGGCCTATGGCCGCGAAGGAGCTTATCAAAGAAAAGAGGTTCCCTACGCCGTAGTCTATTAAAGCGATCATTACAGGACCCCTTTCGTGGAGGGGATGTCATCGGCGTGATCCGGGTCGATCGAAACAGCGTCCCGGAAGGTGCGCGCCGCGGACTTGAAGATCCCCTCGATGATGTGGTGCGTATTTGTCCCGGCAAGCTCCCGGATGTGGAGCGTACACTTCGCGTTCCGGACGAAGCCGAGCCAGAATTCCTGTACGAGCTCGGTGTCGAACGTGCCGACCTTTTCCGCGGGCATCGCGACGTCAAAACCGAGGTAATCTCTTCCTGAGAAATCCGCAGCCGTGAGGATAAGCGCCTCGTCCATCGGGAGGATCGTGCTGCCGTAGCGGCGGATACCGCGCTTTTCGCCGAGTGCTTCGGCAAACGCGAGACCCAGCGTGATGCCGATGTCCTCTACCGAGTGGTGGTCGTCCACCTCCACGTCACCCCGGCAGCTTACGGTCAGGTCAAACCCGCCGTGCCGTGCGAACAGGGTCAGCATGTGGTCCAAAAACCCGACTCCGGTCCGGATCTCGCTCTGCCCGGATCCGTAAAGGTCGAGCGCGAGCTCGATATCGGTCTCATTCGTCTTACGTTCAAGGGAAACTGTCTTCATAGCTGGTCTCCTTTATTTATTTTCCTGCTTCCGCGAGGATCTCTTCCGTGGCCGCCAAGAGTGCGTCCATGTCCTCGCGGAGGCCGATCGTGATCCTGTTGCAGTCCCTGATCCTCGGAACTGAGAAGTGGCGGATCAGGATCCCGCGCTTCTTAAGCTCCAGATAGTACTGCTCTCCGTCTAACCCCGGATGCTTCGCGAATACAAAGTTTGCGGAGGAGTCCGGAACCTCGAAGCCGAGGGCACGAAGCCTCTCCGTGACGTACGCCCGCACTTCCTTCGTATATTCACAGTTACGTTTCATATACTCCGGGTCACTGAGTGCACCAACACCCGCCGCTTCACTCATGAAGTTCACGTTGTACGGGTTCGTGGAGAAGCGGATCGTGTTAAGGTCGCGGATGAGCTCCGGCGACCCTAAGCCAAAGCCGAGCCGGGCGCCGGCCAGGGACCGGGATTTGGAAAACGTCATCGTCACGAGGAGGTTTTCGTATTCCGGAAGGAGCGAGACGGCGCTCTCCCCGCCGAAGTCCACATACGCTTCGTCCACCACCACAACGTTGTCCGGGTTCCCCTTGAGGATCCGTTCAATATCCGAAAGCGGAAGCGCGATGCCGGTAGGCGCGTTCGGGTTCGCGATGAAGACGGTCTTACCGAGCCCGATGTAGTCGTCGACGTCGATCGTGAGATCGTCCCTGAGCGGGATCTCCGTGTACGGCACCTGGTTGAGCGCCGCGAACACCGGGTAGAAGCCGTAGGTAATATCCGGAAACGCCGCCCCGTGGTCCTTGTCGCAGAACGCCATGAACGCGAAGTTCAGGATCTCGTCCGAGCCGTTCACACAGATGACCTGGTCCTTCCCGACGCCGTACGTTTCGGACAGCGCCGCAACAAGGTCCGTGCATTGCGTGTCGGAGTACAGCATGAGCTTTCCGAGCTTTGCTTCCGCGGCCGTCATCGCTTTTTCAGAAGGCGGGAACGGGGACTCGTTCGTATTCAGCTTGATGTACTGATTGTCCCTGGGCTGCTCTCCCGGAGTATACGGGGTGAGGTCCCGGTATTTGTCACTGAAAAAACGGCTCATACGTCCTCCTCAAAGCGGATCCGCGCGCTCCTTGCGTGGCCGGTCAGGCCTTCCTTTTCGGCAAAGTACGCGACGTCCTCGTGTACCGTCTGAAGCGCTTCTCTCGTAAAGTAAGTATACTGCGTTTTCTTCACAAATTCATCTACTGAAAGCGGGCTCGAGAACCGGGCCGTGCCGAGGGTCGGCAGCGTGTGGTTCGGGCCTGCCAGGTAATCGCCCAGGGCTTCCGGGCAGTTCCTTCCGAGGAACACGGAGCCCGCGTGGCGGATCCGGTCCAGGTAGTCGAAGGGCTGGTCCACAAGGAGCTCGAGGTGCTCCGGCGCGATCTCGTTCGCGATGTCGATCGCGAGCCCTAAGTCCTCCGCGACGATGATCTTTCCGTTGTTGTCGATGGACGCGCGGGCGATCTCCTCACGGATAAGCGTCGGGATCTGCTTTTCCAGCTCATCCCGGACCTTAAGCGCCAGGTCCATCGAATCCGTGACGAGCACGGCGCTCGAAAGCTTGTCGTGCTCCGCCTGCGAAAGGAGATCCGCCGCGGCGTGCACGGGGTTCGTCTTCCCGTCTGCCACAATGAGTATCTCGCTCGGGCCGGCGATCATATCGATGGCCACCTGGCCGTACACCTGCCGCTTCGCTTCCGTGACAAAGGCGTTGCCCGGGCCAACGATCTTATCGACCTTCGGGACGCTCTCCGTGCCGTACGCGAGCGCGGCGATGGCCTGCGCGCCGCCGCATTTCACGATCTTTTTGACGCCCGCCGTATGTGCCGCCGCCAGAATGGCCGGCGCGATCTTCCCGTCGGGCCCCGGAGGCGTGGCGATCACGACCTCGGGCACGCCCGCGATGATGGCAGGGATCGAGTCCATGAGGACGGAGGACGGATACGACGCTGTGCCGCCGGGCACGTAGAGGCCCACGCGATCCATCGGGATGATCTTCTGCCCCATGACGATACCATTCCGGTCGTTCACGACAAAGCTGTTCCTGACCTGATGCCGGTGGAAGGAGCGGATGTTTTCCGCGGCTTCCTCAAGGATCCTTAAGAATTCAGGTTCCGTGAGGGCAAGTGCTTCCTCGAATTCTTCCGGGCTGACCAGAAGACCGGGAAGCTCCGCGTGATCGAACTTCGCGGTATACGAAAGCACGGCGGCGTCGCCGTTTTCACGGACGTCACGGAGAATATCCGCGACGATCCCGGACACGTCCACGAGGGGCTCTTTCCTTGCGAAGATCTCACTGTTCGGTACTTCACCGTATTTCATCAGGCTGATCATGGTCATTCCTCCGTTAATTATATTCCCACGCTCCGGTTTCAGCAGGGAAGCTTTCACTCAGTGCAAACCGGGCGGAGGTTTATTCCTTATTCCGCCGAAACCAAAGCGGAAAGTCCTTCCTGAAGCTTCATGATCTCGCGCTTCCGGAATTTGTAGGACGCGCGGTTCGCGATGAGCCGCGCCGTGATGGGGACGATCGTACTGATCACCTCCAGATTGTTTTCCTTAAGTGTCGTGCCCGTCTCGACGATATCGACGATCACGTCTGACAGGCCGAGGATCGGCGCGAGCTCGATCGACCCGTTCAGGTGGATGAGCTCGATATCGCGGCCGAGGGACGCGTAGTAATCCTTTGCGATCTCCGTGAACTTGGTGGCGACCCGGAGCGTCCGTATACGGTCGTCCTGATAGCCCTTGGGCGCCGCGACCGCCATCCGGCAGGCGCCGCACTTCATGTCCAGGAGCTCATAAACCTCCGGGCGGTACTCAAGCAGGATGTCCTTCCCTGCAACGCCTACATCGGCGGCGCCGCGCTCGACGTAGATCGCGACGTCGGACGGCTTGACCCAGAAGTACCGGACACCGGCCTCCGGGTTTTCAAAAATCAGCTTCCGGCTGTTTTCAAGGATCTGCGGGCACGGGAAGCCGGCCTCAGCAAACATCGCATAGACCTTTTCGCCAAGCCTCCCCTTCGGAAGCGCGATATTCAGCATTTTATCCATAACGCACCTCCTTTATTCTTCGGGGAGCGTGATCCGCTCGAGAAGGTCGAGGTAGACCGCGAAGCCGATGGCCCCGGACTTCCTGCCCATTTTCCGCATCAGCACGTCGTACTGGCCGCCGGAAAGAACGCTCTCCGGCACCCCGTCAATGTACCCGCGGAACACCACTCCGTTGTAGTAGTTCATATCCGCTGCAGAGGAGAGGTCGATCTCCACCGAGGGAAGGAACGGCGTGCCCCAGAAGACGCCTAAGGCCTCTTCCAGGCGTTCGACGGCCTCCGCTGCCCGGGGGACGCCGGCGCACAGGGTCTCAAGCTTCGGGAGCACTTCTTCCGGAGAGCCGGCGGTCCGGAGGACTGCTATAAGCGCGTCCGTCTTTTCCCGGGAGGTGCCGTTCTTTTCGAGGAGTTCTGTGAGCCCGTGGAAGTTTTTCTCCTGGATGCACCGGAGGATCCCGCTCATCTCCGCGCTGTCCTCAGTCAGGTCTTCCGTGAACGCGGACAGGATGTCGAGGTCGGAGACCTCCAGCACAAAGGACGTACTGAGGACCTTAAGCGTCTCCGCGGCTAGCTGCAGGACTTCGGAAATGCACGCGCCGTCTACGGCGCCCATGCACTCGAGGCCCATCTGCATGAGCTCCTTGAACGAATTCGTGCCCTTTGACACACGGTACACGTTCTCATTGTAGCAGAGCTTCCTGACGCCTTCCGGCTCGTCCTGGTTGTTCTTGATGATGGACAGCGTCACGTCCGGCTTCAGTGCGAGGAGCTTCCCGTTCGTGTCCGTGAACGTGATGACCGCATCCGACACCAGGAAATCCTTGTGCCTCGCGTACAAATCATACTCCTCAAACTTGCTCATTTTATATCGGCTGTACCCGCGCGACAGGTACAGCTCGCGGAGCGCGAAGGTGATCCGCTCTGTGTCATCCAGGATGGAATAATCAAAAGTCATTTATATCCTCCAGCTTTTGGGACCTTTTCAAAGTTCTCGGCCTTACACTTTACTTCTCTATTATACTATCACTCTACTGTGCTAAAGTCAACCCCAAATTTGCCGGTGCCTACCTGGCACTGTCCGGGACGGCGTCACTATAGACAGAACGGGTGCCGTCCGCAGGACGGCACCCGTTCGGGTAAAGCCGGGGACGCCGGCGGATTATTACAGCTGCGGGCCGGCTTCTACAAGAGCCTTGCCGGCTTCGTTGTAGGTGTACTTGACGAAGTTCTTCACGAAACGGCCTGCAAGATCCTGAGCCTTAGCTTCCCAGTCAGCGGGATCAGCATAGGTGTCTCTCGGATCCAGGATGCCGGAGTCAACGCCGTTGAGCTCGGTCGGAACCTCGAAGTTGAAGTACGGGATCTTCTTGGTGGGAGCCGTCAGGATATCGCCGTTCAGGATCGCGTCGATGATGCCGCGGGTATCCTTGATGGAGATACGCTTGCCGGTTCCGTTCCAGCCGGTGTTCACGAGGTACGCCTTCGCGCCGCTCTGCTCCATTCTCTTGACAAGCTCCTCACCGTACTTCGTGGGATGCAGCTCCAGGAACGCCTGGCCGAAGCAAGCCGAGAAGGTCGGGGTGGGCTCGGTGATGCCGCGCTCTGTGCCTGCAAGCTTTGCCGTGAAGCCGGACAGGAAGTAGTACTTCGTCTGCTCGGGCGTCAGGATGGAAACAGGAGGCAGGACGCCGAAAGCATCGGCGGAAAGGAAGATCACGTTCTGAGCTGCCGGGCCCGCGGAGATGGGGTTCACGTTCAGGACGATCTTCTCAATGTGGTTGATCGGATAAGACACACGGGTGTTCTCCGTGACGCTCTTGTCCGCGAAATCGATCTTGCCGTTCGCATCGACCGTAACGTTCTCGAGCAGGGCATCGCGCCTGATGGCGTTGTAGATATCGGGTTCGGACTCTTTGTCGAGGTTGATGACCTTGG
>JAFRVD010000085.1 GCA_017441825.1 Lachnospiraceae bacterium | reverse complement strand
TGGTCATCGCCATGACGAACCTCGGCTACATCAAGCGCATGAGCGTGGGCACCTTCAAGAGCCAGAACCGAGGCGGACGCGGCGTCAAGGGCATGCAGACCCTCGAGGAGGACTACATCCGCGAGCTCTTCATCACCACGACGCACAACTACATCATGTTCTTCACGAACAAGGGCAAGACCTACCGCATGAAGGGCTATGAGATCCCCGAGTTCAGCCGCACGAGCAGAGGCGTGGCCATCGTCAACCTGCTGCAGCTCACGCCGGACGAGAAGATCACGGCGGTCATCCCCATCAAGACCTATGAGGAAGGCAAGTACTTCGTCATGGCGACCCGGGGCGGCATCGTCAAGAAGACGCCGGTCACCGAGTACCAGAACGTCCGCCGGAACGGCCTCGCCGCCATCAACCTGAAGGAAGACGACGAGCTGATCGAGGTCAAGGTCTCCGACAATAAGGACGACGTGCTGCTGATCACCAGATTCGGCCAGTGCATCCGCTTCCATGAGACCGACGTCCGCGTGACGGGCCGTGTCTCCATGGGCGTGATCGGCATGAAGCTGGAGAAGGGTGACGAAGTCGTGACCATGCAGATGAGCCACCAGGGCGACGACATGCTGATCGTGTCCGAACTCGGCATGGGCAAGCGTACGCGGATGGATGAATTCAGCCCGCAGAACCGCGGCGGCAAGGGCGTGAAGTGCTACAAGATCAACCCGAAGACCGGAAACGTGGTCGGCGCCAAGGCCGTGAAGAAGGATCAGGAACTGATGATGATCACCACCGAAGGCATCGTCATCCGGATCTCCATGAGCTCCATTTCGCGCCTCGGCCGCATCACGAGCGGCGTGAAGCTGATCAACCTCGCGAAAGGCGTGAAGGTCGCGAGCATCGCCAAGGTGCGCCCGGGCGATACCTCTGCCGATCTCGAGACGGACGTCCTCAGCGACGATACGCTTGAAAAGATGAAAGAAGAGCAGTAATGCACGAAAAGCCGCCGCGTCTGTCCGAAAACAGGCCCGGCGGCCTTTTCTCAGCGGGAAGAAATCACAGAGGCAGCAGGAGATGATGCAGGAATACGCAGGGAAATTCGTGACGCCCGAACAGGCAGCGGAGCTTGCCGTAAAGGACGGCGACTGGGTGGATTACGGCTTCGGCGGCGGTTTTCCGGAGCTTCTGGATAAGGCGCTTGCCGGCCGGAAGGGCAAGGTGAAGGATGTGAAGATCCGCGGCGGCCTGGTGATCCGGCCGCGCATCGAAGCGGTGGAAGCGGACCCGGAGCAGGAGTCTTTTCACTATTACAGCTGGCACATCGGCGACTATGAACGCAAGCTCCAGAGCCGCGGGCTCGTGCAGTTCATCCCGGTGATGCTGCGTTCGCTCCCCGTGCTGTACCGCCGCCACATCCGGGTGGACGTCGCTTTCGTTCCGGTCTCCCGTCCGGATGAGAACGGTTACTGCGGGCTGGGCATATCCAACTATGCCTGGCGGACCATCTTCGAAAACGCCCGAACCGTCGTGTTCGAGATCAATGAGAAGTATCCGCGCCTGCAGGGCGTGGACGGATCGCACCGCGTCCACCTCAGCGAAGCCGACTATATCGTGGAAGGAGAGCACGAACCTCTCCCGCAGCGGAAATACAAGGAGGCCGGCGAGACGGATCGGAAGATCGCGGAGCTGGTCGCGGCCGAGATCCCGGACGGCGCCGTGCTGTCCCTCGGCGTGGGCGGCGTACCGTTCACCGTGGCGTCCCTGCTTGCGCAGTCGGATCTGAAGGACCTCGGCTGCCATACCGGAACGATCAGCGATGCTTTCCTGATGCTGCATAAGGCCGGAAAACTGACCAATGCCCGCAAGGAATTCGACACCGGGCGGAATACCTGGAACCTCTGCATGGGCTCGCAGGAACTGTACGACTGGCTGGATGCGGAGCCGGATCTCTTCCATCCGGATGACCTGGACTACGTGCACGACCCCTACCGGATCGCAAAGATGAGCAACGTCATCAGCATCAACGGCGGGGTGCAGCTGGATCTGATGGGGCAGGAGAACGGCGAGACCGCCGGGACCCGCCAGCTTTCCGGGATCGGCGGTCAGATGGATTTCCTGGAAGGCGCGTACCGCTCACCGGGCGGCAAGGGCTTCATCTGCATGAATTCCTCCCGCGTGACGAAGGAAGGCGAGCGGAAGTCCAACATCGTTCCCTTCATCCCGGCCGGCAGCACCGTCTCGGCGCCGCGGACCATGATCCAGTACGTGGCGACGGAATACGGTGTGGTGAAGCTCTCCGGGCTGACGGTAAGAGAGAGGGCTGAGGCCATGATCTCGGTCGCGCATCCGGATTTCCGGGCGGAGCTGGCCCGCTACGCTGAAGAACATTTCTGAGAGGGCGGCGCTCCGCACGAAAAAGAACGGCAGATCCCGCAGGATCCGCCGTTCTTTTATTGCTTTTCTGCCTGCAGCCGTCCGGAGGGAGGTTTTCTCCGTCCGGCTCAGATGGCCCAGACGCCGTTCCGGAAGACCGGGACTGAGCTGCCGTCGCGAAGCACCGCGTCGATCGAGAGGTCTTCGGAGCCGATCATGAAATCGGTATGGACGAAGGAATCGTTGACGCCGAGTGCGTGGATCTCATCCTGAGACATGGTCTCAAAGCCTTCGATACAGTCGGGGAAGCCGCGGCCAAGCGCCAGATGGCAGACCGCGTTTTCATCGAAGAGCGTATTGTAGAAGAGGATACCGGAGGTGTTGATGGGCGAGGTGAAAGGCACCAGAGCGCATTCGCCGAGGTAGGCGCTGCCCTCATCCATCTCGATGATCTTCGTGAGAAGGTTCTCGTTTTTTGCGGCATGCCACTCCACGGCCTTGCCTTCATGGAAGCGGATGCAGAAATCTTCGATCAGCTGGCCTTGATAACTGAGCGGCTTCGTCGCGTACACGATGCCCTCGGCTTCGCCCTTCATCGGGGAGGTGAAGCATTCCTCGGTCGGGATGTTCGGGTTGAACGTGACACCGCCGAGCGTATCCTCGGTGCCGCCGCAGAAGCGTCCCTGCGGGATCAGGCCGACGGTAAAATCGGTGCCGTTCGCGGAAGAGTAGCGGAGGGAGCGGATGTCAAGCGCGTTCAGCTTCGCGCAGTGCTCCTTGATGCTCCGGCTGTGCTCCTTCCAGGTCTGTACCGGGTCCTTTCCGTCCGCGCGGCTCGCAGAAAGGATCGCCTTCCACAGTTTTTCGACTGCGGCAGCCTTTGAAAGGCCGGGAAAGAGCTTCTTTGCCCAGGCTTCGCCGGGCACGGCTGCGATGCACCACTGATACTTGTTCTCCATGGCGTCGCGGTAGGGCTTGATGATGGGGAAGAGTTTCCGCTGGGACTTGGCGACCTTCTCAGGATCGATCCCCGCGAGGCCGTTCGGATCCTCGCTGTCCACGTAGATGCGGGCCGGCAGGACTTTCGCGAAATGCTTCCAGCGCGCGATGTCGTATTTGTCCATATGGCTTAAGGTCTTAAGGCTCCGGTACTGATAGTGCAGCTTCGAGACGGGCTGATGGCTCCATTCGACCACGACCTTTTTTGCCCCGGCCTTGTAGCATTCCTCGACAAGGAGGGTGACGAACTCCGGCTGATCAAGGCCGGCGTTGATGAAAACTTCCTGACCCGGCTGCACGTTGGCGCCGGATACGGCAATGAGGCGGGCATAGCCGCGCAGAAGACTCTGTTTCATGTCGGTACTCCTTTTCCGGCGCTTCCCCGCGGGACAGGCGCCGGACTGTTTCTGAAATCAGCTTTACTATAGCACACCCGGGCGGAAAAGAACAGAAAAAGAAGCCTGCGGGCGTAAAAGCTCCGCGGGAACCGCCCGGCAAAATCGTGCATTAAGGAAAAAGCGGCTTGCCAAACCCGGGTTTCTGCGCTATGATAGCAACGGTCTTCAGAAGACTTGTCTGCGTAGCTCAGCAGGATAGAGCGACCGCCTCCTAAGGCAGTAGTCCTGCTCCCGCCTTTGGGTAAAAAGCGATAGGTCAGGAGTTCGGATGAGCTCTGCTGTGACAACCAAATATGATACCGTTTTTTAGGGCATAAACGCCTTGAAAATATACCAGTCTTCGTAGCTCAGTTGGATAGAGCGCGAGCCTCCTAAGCCCGAGGCCGAGGGTTCAAGTCCCTCCGAAGACGCTTCGAAAAGCCTGTAATACCATCGTTTTTGGCTATTACGGGCTCTTTTTTTGTGCTTTTTCAAACCCGCATCAAAACTCTTCAGGTGAGCCTAATCTGTCTCCCGACTTTTTCTGATTATTCTCTTTTTACTGAGGCAATAACCCGCGTTTTGGATCGCACATTCAGCACCTTTCTTCAGCTAACCGCGATTAGCTGAAAATCGTCTTCCAGCTAACAAAAACACCTCTCCAGCTAACAGAAAATCCAACCTCTTTTCACAAGGGCGCCAGCTAACAGAAGCGGGGCGTCCTTTCGCTCGTTGAAATCAGCTGAGTCCCGTTGTGGAAAATTTTTCGAAAAGGGCCAAAAACGCTAATATTTTCGCGTTTTTCGAAGGCTCCTTTATGAGAGGACTTTTTCTCTGCGGGTTCTGTTTCCCCGGTCTCCTTTCAGTCCTCTCACCTATCTTGACAACTGAATATACATTCATGAGATACATTCCCTGTGTCGGGGTGATGAGCCCCAAGCCAGGCTGACGGTGCGCCATGACTCCGCTTCGGCGGACGAGCGATTGTTCCGTTCAGCAAAACCCGGATTGCTTCCGGCGGCGGCGACGACAGGCACAGGAAACAATGATACTTCCGTCCAGTCACAGCCCCCGAAGGGGGATCACGCAATGAGGGCGGCGGACAGAGATCCTGCCCGGGGTGAGAGGCCCATGGAGCTGACAGCAATCAGCCGTCTGATGATATCCCGCAAGCGGGGACCGAGGCGAAATAGCTTGCAACCACAAACCAAAACAAACCAAGGGGAAACCCTATCCTATTTATCGGGGAAGATCCGCCTGCCTTAAGCCATCCAACAGATGAACAGCAAAAACAAGGGGCAAAGGCGCCGGATCTTCCTGTTATTCAATTAAGGAGGAGTCGATGGAGAAGCGAAAAATAATCGCCATCATCAACCAGAAGGGAGGTGTCGGAAAGACAACGACCACGGTCAACCTTAGTGTGGGCCTCGCAAGATGTGGTAAGAAAGTCCTCGTTGTGGATGCCGATCCGCAGGCGAGCCTCTCGGTCTCGCTCGGAATCAGCAATCCCGATGCGCATGATATCACAATCGCATCTGTAATGCAAGAAATTATCGAGGAAGGCACAGTATCGCCCGATTTCGGCATCATCCATAATAAAGAAGGCGTAGACCTGCTGCCGTCCAACATTGAGCTTTCGGGAATGGAGACCGGCCTCGTGAATGTCATGAGCCGGGAATTCATCCTTAAGGAATATATCCGCCAGATCGGCGATCGTTATGACTACATCCTGATCGACTGCATGCCGTCCCTCGGAATGCTGACGATCAATGCCCTCGTGGCTGCAGACAGCGTGATCATTCCCTGCCAGCCGAACTATTTGTCGACCAAAGGGATCAGCCTGCTGCTCAAGTCTATAACCAAGGTCAGGAGAACGATCAATCCGGCGCTGAAGATCGACGGGATCCTTCTCACGATGGTGGATAACCGGACAAAGAACGCGAAAGAGATCAGTTCATCCCTTCGGGAAACGGTCGGGCAGAACATCCGGGTTTTTGAAACCGAGATTCCCCGGTCCGTCCGCGTTGCCGAGAGCAGCATCTCGGGACAGAGCATTCTGGCTTATGACAAGGGCGGCAAGGCTGCGCAGGCGTATGAAGCACTTACGAAGGAGGTAATGGAACTTGAAGAACGAGACAAAGATCGATCTCGGTCTGACTGGATACGATGAGATGTTTATGACGGATCAGGGGCGGGCTGAAAACAAGCTGCCCAGGATCTACGATATCCCGCTGCAGAAAATCGATGATTTCCCGGACCATCCGTTTAAGGTGAGGATGGACGAGGACATGAATCAGCTGGTAGAGAGCGTGCGGGACAGAGGGATCATCAATCCGATCCTGCTGAGGCCCAAGGAGGACGGACGGTACGAGATAGTGTCCGGACACCGCAGGCGGAAGGCCTGTGAGCTTTTGGGACAGGACACGATCCGTGCCGAGATCCGGGAAATGAGCCGGGACGAGGCTATTATCATAATGGTGGAGTCCAACCTGCACCGTTCCGTGATCCTGCCGAGCGAGAAGGCGTTCTCTTATAAGATGAGGATGGAGGCCATAAAACGATTGCCGGGAAGGCCATCGAAAGAAAATTCGGGACCAGTGGTCCAGAATTTCAAGGGACCAAATCGGTGATGAGAATGGGGAGAGCGGACGACAAATATCTCGTTACATCCGCCTTACGGAGCTTATTCCGCAGCTTCTTCAGCTGGTGGATGACGGAAAGATGTCCATGCGTCCGGCAGTTGAGATTTCCTATCTCACAAAGAAGGAGCAGCAGATGCTGGCGGAGGCAATCGAGTACGCTGAC
>JAFRVD010000084.1 GCA_017441825.1 Lachnospiraceae bacterium | reverse complement strand
ACTCTATCGTCGCCACCGGCTTTTCACTTATGTCCCACAGCACACGGTTTACGCCCGGGATCTTCACGATCTCATCGCGCATCTTGCAAAGGACGGAGAAGGGGATCTCCGGCACGGTCGCGGTCACGGCGTCCACGGTGTTCACGGCACGGATCACAACGGCCCAGCCCATATAGCGGGCGCCCACGCCGTCCACGTACTTAATGCCGGTGGACTGGATGTCCGGGATCGCGCAGAAGTACTGCCACGGGGTCTCCGGAAGCTTGCCTATCTCTTCGCGGACGATCGCGTCCGCCTCACGCAGCGCTTCCAGACGGTCGCGGGTGATGGCGCCCACGCAGCGCACGCCGAGGCCCGGGCCCGGGAACGGCTGACGGTAGACCATGCTGTCCGGAAGGCCTAATTCATGACCGACCACACGGACTTCGTCTTTATACAGGTACTTCACAGGCTCAACCAGTTCAAAGTGCAGTTCTTCCGGAAGGCCGCCCACGTTGTGATGCGCCTTGACGCCGGCTTCAGACTCCAGGATGTCCGGATAAATGGTGCCCTGGCCCAGGAAGCGGATATCGTCGAGCTTCTTCGCTTCCTCCGCGAAGACGTCGATGAACTCGCTGCCGATGATCTTGCGCTTCTCTTCGGGATCCGAGACCCCTGCCAGCTTATCGAGGAAACGGTCGACCGCATCCACGTAGATCAGGTTCGCGCCGAGCTCTTCGCGGAACACCCGGATGACCTGCTCCGGCTCGCCTTTCCGAAGAAGGCCGTGGTTCACATGTACGCAGACCAGCTGCTGGCCGATCGCCTTGATGAGGAGTGCCGCTACCACGGAGGAGTCTACACCGCCTGACAGCGCGAGGAGCACCTTGCCGTCTCCGATCTGTGCCTTCAGCGCTTCCACCTGCTCCGCAATGAACGCCTGCGCAAGCTCGGGCGTGTTGATTCTTGCCATGTTTTCAGGACGTTTGTCTGCCATTTCATACCTCCCGTAAGATGATTCTCTGAACTTGAATATGTACTTTTTTATGGTAGAATTCTACCACTCGGAAAGGCCTTTGTACAGAAAAAAACTGCTCAAAAATAATATCCGGAACGGCCCTTTTTCTGCCGTTTCAGACGAAGGCGGCCCTCCGGGATCCAGAGGGCCGCCGTCTCTATCTGTTTTACATCGTCACATATTTGTGCAACGTCCGCCGGACCGCGCCCGGTCCCGCGTAGAGCTCCTTTACCATACCCTCGAGCTTCTCCCCGAGGCCGGCAGCATACAGGTCCGCGCCAAAGATGTCCGCACGTGTAAAGAGTTTCCTGAGGCACCCGAAGTCCTGCTCGCCCTCTTCCACGCGGAGGTCCTTCACGATATCCATGAGTTCTTCCTTCAACGGATCCGCGGAAAGCTCGAACGGTTCTCCCCAGTCGTCGATGCCCCGAAGGAACCGCGCATAGGCCGCATACACGAGCGGAATAAAGGTCAGCGTATTGAGGTCTGTACCGCGCTTAATGTACTCCTGAATGGTGCCGCCGAACCGCACCGGGATCTTCTGTGAATTGTCCATCACGAGCCGCTGCGGCGTATCCGGCATGAACTTGTTCGGGAAACGCTTCGTAAGCACCTCCTCGAGAAACGCTTTCGGGCTGATGATGCCGGGGTCCGTCACGACAGGCATGCCCTCGTCGTACCCGATCTTATAGATCAGGGTCCGGAGGTCATCGTCGGCCATCTCCGCAGAGACGAGCGTGAAGCCCATCATGCAGCCGAAGGTGCCTAAAGCCGTGTGCAGCGGGTTCAGGCAGGTGCCCACCTTCATGCGCTCGACTTTGTCCACGGTCTCGCGGTCCGTGAAGATCACGCCGCCTTCGTCAAGAGGCGGGCGGTCATCGGCGTAGTCGTCCTCAATGACCAGGTACCCGGCCTCCTCAGAGTTGACGAACGGCGCCGCAAAGGTATGCCGCGCGGTCTCAAACGTATCCGAGTCCTCAAAGCCGTCTTCTTTCAGCATCGCGACGATTGCATCGTTCGGCCGCGGCGTGATCTTGTCGATCATGCACCACGGGTAGGTCACGAGCTCTTCGTCGCGCACGTAATCCGCGAACTCCGGATTCACGATCCCCTGCTTCACCCATGCGTCCGCGTACGCGAACACACCGTCCCGGACGTGGTCTCCATTGTGGGAGCAGTTGTCCATCGACTGCAGGGTCAGCGGGAACATCCCCTCCTTGAAGCGTTCAAAGAGCAGCATCGTGAGCTTCCCCATCATGAGCTTCGTGTCAAAGCCCGCCGCGAGGTCCGCGTCGTTAAAGCTGTAGCCCTTCTCCGTAATGGAGAATGACACCATCTGGAGCGACGTATTCCGGAAGATCTCCGTGAGGCGGATCCAGTCAGCCGTCTCCGCCTGGTTCGCCTTGAGGCTCTCCGTAATGGCGCCGATGACCCTCTTCTCGATCGAGCCGTCCGCGTGCATGACCACGGACAGCGTCAGGTTGTCGTACGGCCGGTAAGCGCGGTCCAGAAGCTCCTCGTCAAAGCTCTCCGCCACTACCACACCCTTCCCGTAGGAGCCCTTGTTCAGGATGTCCTCGAGGATGGAGGCCTGGTATGCGCGGAAGATATTGCCGGCGCCAAAATGGAGCCACTCCGGCGCTTTGTACGTCTCTTCCTTCACTTTTTCACGGTCATACTGCGGGAGTGCGTAGCCTTTACTGAGGAACTCCTGCGCCTTTTCCCTGTACTCCAAAAGCTTCATTCAAAAACCTCCGAATGATATGTGCCGGGTCAATTCCCGAAATGATTTACAGGCTTCTTGCCGCCTCCACGACCCAGCGGATCCGCTCCCAGGGAAGGTCGTCCGCGATCGTGCAGTCGCCGCCTAAAAGCAGGCCGATCTTGCCGTGGTCCAGGATCAGCTCACGTGTATAGTCCTGCAGTTCTTCCTTTGTTCCGTGATAAAGGATGCCTTCGCGCCTTGTGGCATCCCACAGTGTCTGGAAACCGCCCAGAGAAGCCTTGTTTCCGAAGAGCACGCGGCCCTCCTCAAGGCTCACTCCTTCCACGTGGACCGCCCAGTTCACAAGCTTTACCGGATAATCCTTCCAAATCTTCAGGTCGTTCTTATCACCTGCCCAGCCGCAGCAGTGCAGGATATTGTTGTCAGAGTAGCGGTTCGCGCGCTCCAGTACATAGAGGTCCGACGGGGAGACCCACTTATGGTACTCCTCTTCGGTGAAGCGGCCGATCTCGCCGCCTTGTACCGGGTAGTAGATGCCATCGACGCCGGCTTCCGTGATCAGCTTTTCGCAGAGGTACGCCTGGTCCTGCGCGATCACGTCAAGCGCATGCAGCACCGCGTTCGGGTTCTCACGAAGGTGCTCCATGACAAGGTCGTCGGGGTAAGCAAAACGGATGGTGGAAAACGGGCAGAACACGTTGTAGAAGACGCAGCGTTCAGCGCCGATGGCCTCCACGATCGCCTTTGCGCGCGCGATCTGCTCCGTAAAATACGGATGGTCCTTTGCAAGCGGTTCGAGCTTGTACCAGTCTTCCGGTTCCCGGACGTCCACGCTGCTCGGGTACGCGAAGAAACCGTCGGACATGACCTTTAAGAAGTCCAGGTCTGTTTCACGGTAGTAGCGGAGATGGGCCTGTACGCATGCGTCGCCCTTCGCTTCCTCGCCCTTGAAGTGGAACCAGAATCCTACGGGCACATGGTCCACCGGCTGCTTGTTCATGGCGTTGAGTACACGTTCTCTTTTGTTCATCGTAACCTCCTGTTGTTGTATGTTCTCATTTTTTATAATCTTATGTCAATGACGGAAACCTGAAAGGCTTTACCATTTCCCGGTCCGGAAGGTCTCCATGATCTCACTCGTTAAGCTGATGTCACGGCTCCGGTCCGGCAGGTCCTCGCGCTCCACCCACTCCGCGAGGGAGAGCTCGTCTTCCTCGAGGGTGATGGTATCGTCGCCGTCCACCTCGCAAGTGTAGCCCAGAAGAAGCGAACTCGAAAACGGCCAGGGCTGGCTTTTATAGTACCGGAGGTTCTTCACCCTGATCCCGACCTCTTCCATCGTCTCCCGGCGCACCGCGTCCTCCGGCGTCTCCCCGCTTTCGATATACCCCGCGACCAGCGCGTAGCTCCGTTTCGCGGGATGCGGCATGCGGGCTCCCGGGTTATGCATGGGATTGTACTGCGTGCAGAGCAGCTTATTGCCGTTTTTGATGCCGATGATCACGCTCGGACTGATCTGCGGATAGATCACATTGCCGCAGTCCGGACAGACGAGAGCACGTTCCTTCCCCGAATGGCCGTTCCTTTTTCCGCACTTCCCGCAGTACGCGTGGGTCACGTACCACAGATTGAGCTGCGTGGCCATCATCGCGCCGTAGACGATATGCTGCGGAGTCACCATTCGGAGCTCCCTGGTAGGCCGGTAGTAAAAGCCTTCCGGAGCGTTTACCGAAACACCGGGGATCCCGAAAAAGTTCCGGGTGTCGATGCTGCAGAAGAAGGTATACCGTCCCCCGGGTGCCGTGGTAAAGAGCGGCGCGTCAAGGCTTAAGCCTGTAAGGTACGGCTCCATTTCCGCGGCTGTGGGAAGTGAAAGCTCCTCCGTCTCCCGGGCCAGGATCTTCCCGTCCTGAAAGAGGCACAAAAAGTCGTCCGGCGCCGGGTCTTCGGTTTTGAATTCGATGTGATACTGATAGGGTGCGATCTCGTGAAGCATGGATGTCCTCTTCTTTTACGTCTCTCAAGGAGCCTGCCGCCAGAGGCAGGTCGCTGTGCCGAAGGAATCAGATGTAGGTCACGTTGTTGTATTTTGTCGGAATCCCTTCCCGATAGAGGTGCGAATCGTTCGAATGCATCAGCATCTCCGGGATCACGAGGTCATCGGTCTTCCCGAATTCGATCACGCAGAAGTTCGAATGGCTCAGGTTGAAATGCACGCAGAATTCCGGGTAGGGAATATTCAGGAGCACGCTCAGGAACGCGAGCCCGAATCCGTGATGCGCAAAGATCGCGATCCTTTTCTCATTCGGGAAGAGCTCCTTATAGCCGCCGCGCTCCGGGTCGAAGCGGAGGCCCTGCGACTCGAGGAAGGCCCAGGCCTCCCTCTGGATCCGCTTAATGCCGGCTTCAAACTGCGTCCCTTCGAAAAACGGATGCGTATACCAGTCGAAGCGGAGGTTCGCGATCTCCGGTGAAGCAAAAACTTTCCTGGATCTCGGCTCAATGAATCCCCAGCTCATATGCCCGTCTTTGTCGAGGACGGTGAGCTGCTGCCACGCGTAGTGTTCGTTGGTCCAGTCCAGTACGACGGGCTCCTTCTTCAGGATCTCGCACGTAGGCGCACAGGTCTCCTGAGCACGCCGGGAGCTGGAAACGTAAATCTCATCAAGCCCGTACTGGGTGAGCCTCCGCGCCACTGCCTCCGCCTGGCGTTTCCCAAGCGGTGTAAGCGCGTCCGGATCATATGTCGGGTCTCCGTGTCTGATGTAGTATAAAAGCATGTTGTTCCTTTCTTATTTGCAGGCCGTCCGTTACACTTCCGTATAGCCTCTGACGTCCACCCACGTCCCAAGCTCCGCCGAGCGGATGACCGCGTCCATCAGCCGCTGGGATGCCGCGCCGTCCGCCATGGTGGCAGGCAGGCCGTCTCCGCAGCCGTTCACGATGTCCGCAAAGGACTGCATCTGGTCGCCATAGTATTCCTCCGGGATGTCCATCTTGACAAATTTCCGGCCGGTGGATTCGTCCGCGTACTCGAGTTCATTGACGCCGGGTTCTTCCCTGTCCAGATGGTAGATGATCGCGCCTTTTTCTCCGTAGATCTCCAGACGCTGATAGTTCCCGCGGGTGTACGCAAACCGCGTGATCTCAAACGAGAAGGATGCGCCGCTTTCGGTCTCCGCGAGGATGTTCGAGAAGTCATCGACGTCCACCTTGCCGGTGCCCTCGCCCGTAAGCAACCGCCGCTCATGCACGAAGGTGCCGAGGTGGCCGCAGACCTTTGTGTATTTTTCCCCTGTCACGAACGTCACGAGATCCATGGCGTGGCAGGCGAGGTCTCCCAGTGCGCCGGACCCGGTAATGCTCTTCACGAACCGCCAGCGAAGGCCGGTGTCCATGATGGGAAGGCCCCAGGCCTGGAAATACTGCATGTTGACGTGGTAGATCCTGCCGATGGCGCCGGACTCAATGAGGGCCTTCGCGTAGCGCGCGGCCGGCTTGAACCTGTAGGAGAAGCAGACCATGTTCCTCACGCCGCAGTCCCTGGTGACTTCGTAGAGATGGAGCGCCTCGTCCTCGTTCATCGCGACGGGCTTCTCGAGCGCGTAGGGTTTCCCGGCACGGGCGGCGTATTCGGCGATCTCCGCATGGATGTTGTTCGGGACGGAGATGTCTACCGCGTCCACGTCCGGGCAGTCGATGAGTTCTTTATAATCCGTAAAGCAGTGATCCTTCGGGATACCGTACTTCTCCGCTTTTTCCGCAAGGACCTCGGCGTCGATATCACAGATAGCCGCAAGTGTAAGGTCCTTACTGGCCTGGATCCCGGGGACGTGCACGTTTGTAGAGATGGCCCCAAGACCCACAGAACCGACTCTGATCATTTTGCTGCCTCCTCTTTTCACATTATTCATTACTTGAATTCTAATCCCGAACGCGCCAAAAATCAACAGCCCCCTGTAAAAAAGCGGCTTTCCGGGCCGTTTCTTTACAAAGGGCTGTTGACGGTTCTAAATGTTCCATTTGGTGCTTCTGCGCCTTCAGTCGCCGGGGTTTTCCGCGGCGGATCCGCCTCCCAAAGCAGCTCCTTCAGGGCCTTCTCCGGAGCTCCCTGCCGGCGTTTCACCGGGGCTGCTCCCATCAGGACCCTCTCCGCTGCCATCTGCAGACATTTCACCGGGAGGCGCTGAAGCCTCCGTCCCGGGATCGCCCGAGCCTGTTTCAGTATCGATTCCTCCTGACTCTTCCCCGGAATCATTTTCCATCGGGTCTTCATCGGTACTGCCGCATCCGGTCTCATCGTACGTACCCGGTCTGTCCTTCAGATCTCCGCCGGGCACGGCTCCCTCCGTACCGGAAGGCTCCGCGTCATAATAATACCCGCCTTCTTCCGTGCTGACACTCTCCGGCTGCACACCCGCAGCATCCGCCTCAGGCCGCAGAACCGCAGTGTCAGCCTCAGGCCGTATATCCGCTTCACCAAAGGACTGCCCGAAGGCTGTGCGCCACTGAGCATACAGCGTAACGGTTTCCCACGGTCCCGCAATATCCAGTATCTCCGCCCGGTCCATATACGCTGTCCCGGACCCGTCGGCAGCCGTGTTCCAGCCGTCAAATACATAAACAGAGCCCCCGTACGCGTTCCTCGCGAAACTATTTTCAGGGAGTGTTACGGTCACTCCTCGCTCTGCCTGCAGGTCTGCCATGGAGCCATACCCGCCTGCTGTATACGGCGCGGTCCCGTAGTTTCCGTCAAAATGAACGATATATTCTGCGGTCCTGACGAGAGTCACCGCCTTCTGATGGAGGGACTCATAACGCGCAAGGGCAGGCTTTCCGGCAAGGATGACGGCAGAAAGCAGCATCAGTACAGTACCTGTTGCAGCCTTTCGCAGCAGATGATCCTTCTTCATCGTTGATCCTCCTTCAGTCGATCTGTGTGAACAGTGCCTCGGCGATGATCTCATCGGTCCCTCCGTCCATCGGCGCAAGGCACTTGAACCGCGCGCTGTGCTCCCTGGCCTCGGTCTCCCCCGCGGCCAGCTGCCATGCGGCATTTTCAAACGATACGGTCCCTCCGCTGCCTGCCGTGTAAGGAGACCCGTCCAGAGAGATGCCGATCCCTTCCGGGACGCCCGTGAAGCGGATGGTATACATGCAGGCTGATTCCGTATCCGCAGCCAGCGTAAAGACGATCTCCTGTGAAACAGACGTCCCGTCCGCGCGGAGTGACGTACTTGCGGGAATAACCGGAGACATGACCGTACTCCAGGCCGCGGTACGCGCGGCATCCGCGACTTCCGTCTTCTCAAGGTAGCCCGCCAATGCCCTCCCCGGGACCTCAAGGAGGACCGCAAAAAACACGAGAAGCAGGGTTGCCGCGATAAGGGACGGCAGACGCCGGGTCCTGCCTTCTAAAAGAAGCTTCTTCAAAATCGTTTCCTTTCATGACTGTCTTATTCACCGATACCGTGCACCCGCGGCCACAGACGGATGCGCGGTATTCATTCCTGGGGGATCGATCAGGAACCTGATCAGTCGATCTGTGTAACGGTGGTGGTGATCTCCATGGCGATGGTCGACGCATTATCGTTTGCCGCCTGATAGCCGAGATATGTGTCCTTGACGTCGTTTGCGCCGCCATTGGGATCAAACGCCCACTCCCACGTGATATTCGGCAGCGGATTCGTGATATTGGCAAGCGGCTGGCCGGCCGGATAGTACCGGATGTAATCCGCGTCTTCGATCATGTCCTTGACTGCCGCTTCGAATTCTTCGACCGATTCACAGGACAGGCCCGCAACGGATTCATCTCCCATCCGGATCACGATCGGGCAGTAAAATTCCGTGACGGTTTCTTCGTCTTCCTCGTATTCATACTCCCAGCCGGAGAGCGTCATCGTGGCTGTCCGCCTGACCTCGACCGCAACTTCCGTGCTTCCGGAAAGGGTCGACGCGGCAAAGGTTCCGTTCGTTCCGGGCGCTACCACTCGCTGCACGGAAACGATGGTCTGGCTTAATGCCGGCGGCAAAGACAGTGAACTGTGCTTCAGGTAGCTGTTGGAAAATCCGTTCGTGGGTGCCGAGATCTGAACGCCGAACCGGGCGACCCTTGCCGACCCTGAACCGCCGGCGCTTGTTGTGTATTTGGCGAATGTGCCTCCCAGCATGCAGGCCGTGATCAGTGTCAGGGCTGCCGTGATGGCTGCTGCGTTAAACAGTCTCTTTCTTGTCATGTTGTGTCCTCCCTCTTTTGATTTGTGCCGTCCCGCGGGGCTTCCGGCTGTGGCCGTGCGCGAAAACCGCCCAAAGGACTAAACTGAGTGATACTGCTGTGACGACGATGATTGCTGACGTGGACTGAAAAAGCAAGGCTATACGGCCGAGCCCCTTCAGCCGGAAGGCCAGGACTCCTATCAGCCGGTCCTCCGTGACCGGCAGAAGATCCGCGGAATCGTTCGCGTCTCCTTTTGTCTGAAGAGTGCGGACCCCTTCCGCTGTGATCACCGTTTCCACACGGTGCGTGACGATCCCTGATCCGTCCCACATCGGGTCATAGAAGGAGACTACGTCCCCCTCCGTGATCTCGTCGATCCCGGCCTTTTTGATAAAGACGAGGTCTCCGGAGCAGATCTCCGGGTACATCGAATCCGACTGAACGATCATCGGTGCGATCCCTAACAGCATCGGCGCCTTTTCTCCGAGGAGCCTGGCCTTGCAGATCAGGGTCAGATTTCCGAAAAGGAGCAGCAGAAAAAAGCAGAGGCAGACTGCTTCAATGTGAATGACCGTCATGCCGGCTCCGGATCTTTTTTTGCCAAGCGCCTGAATATTATTCTCCTTCACTTCCGTATCCTCTCTTTCCGGTTCTTTCCCTGAATATCCCTGCGGGCTTCCCGCGGGAAAAGGTATGGACCGATTATATGACACGAAGTGGGGAGCATCAATATGTTTGCCTGTTATTTTTGATATTTTGTGGAGGCTAATCCTGTAAATATACTCATTTTATAGCTGAAAAGTGGGGTTTTGATACAAATTGTGCATGATTTTCGTAAATTTCCCTTCCGACAGCTTTTGGCAATTTTAAGTCGTATCTTCAGATTCGTCCGTTTTTTTTATGCAATTCATCAATGGATTTTTCTCAGTCATAAAGGTATTATAGATAAAACATGAACTTCCCCGTACTGCATGGGTGAACGCAGCAGAAAGGCACAGACATGAAGAAACAGAGAATCTCCGCTCAGACGATCGCCGGCCTGGCTATCATGACTGCAATCGTAATAGTTTTGCAGCTGGTCGGCAGTTCGATCCATTTTGGTCCTTTTTCCATTTCATTAGTCCTTCTCCCGATCGTAGTAGGCGCAGCGCTTTACGGGCCGCTCGCCGGTGCGTGGCTCGGGTTTGTTTTCAGTCTGGTCGTCCTCATTGTCGGGGACGCCGCGGCTTTCCTCGCAATCGACGTTTTCGGCACGATCGTGACCGTGATCTTAAAAGGAACGCTTGCAGGCCTTGTGGCCGGGCTGGTCTATAAGGCATTCAGTAAACCGATTTTTAAGAATCAGGAAGATGAAGCGGCGCCTGAAAAGGCGGCTGCAGCAAACCGGGAACAGGAGAAAAGCTTCGTCAAGTCTCATCTTGGCGTGATCCTGGCAGCCATCACCTGCCCGGTCATCAATACCGGCCTGTTCCTGGTTGGCTGTGCAGTGTTCTTCCTGCCGACGCTTCGTGAATGGGGCCTCTCTGCAGGTTATGAAAACGTGACTGCATACATGTTCCTTGGTCTTGTGGGCGGCAACTTCCTGGTCGAGCTTCTGATCAACCTGCTCCTGAGCCCGGTCATCGTCCAGCTGATCCGTATAGGCAAAAGGCGTCTCAGATAATCACTGCTCCTGTTTAGTAAAAGCATAGGCGAACAACGCGGCACCCCTTCCGGTGCCGCGTTTTACATACCCGTCGTGCTTCCCGTCCCTTGACTGCATGGGGCGAATGCGGTAGAATAACTGTACTTACAACGTAATTTAACGGCTTTCCGGAGGAGCGTCATGGCTATCAGCTGCGATACCTGCACCTATTATGAATATGACGAAAATGACGACGCGTGGTACTGCGGCGTAGACATGGACGAGGATGATTTCGGGCGTGTCCTTGAAGGACGTTTCCGGGAATGTCCGTATTATCAGAATGATGACGAGTATGCAGTCGTAAGGCACCAGATGTAGGCAGAGAGGACAGAATGGAGCGGATCAGAATTGCGATCGTGAGCGATATCCCGGGAACGGAGAAAAGCGGCATGGCGGCCGCGGTGTCCAATCTGCAGAGCTACTTAAGGGCCCGCGGCCATATGGTGCGTGTGATCTGTGACGACGAAGAACGGGAGGGGCAGGCAGGCTATGTGGTCGTGAGACCGGCGCCGGAGGAACAGAAGACCGGGCTGATCCGTAACCTGTTCAAAAAGGATGCGCCGATGTTCTCCGTTGAAGAGCAGGCGCAAATGAAGGCCGCTCTCTCCGGCGTAGATATCGTCCATATCATCACCCCTTTCCGGCTGGGGACGCTCGCGCTTCAGACAGCGCAGGCGCTTCTCATTCCCGTCACGGCGGACTTCCATTTCCCGCTGCCCGAGCTTAAAGCACGGGAAAAGGCGCTTCAGGACCCCGTGATCCGGGACGAAAGCTATGAAGCGCTTTACGAACGATTCTACAGCAAGGTAAAGGTCATCCACTACCCCACGTCGTATCTTCGCGACCTCCTGGAATCCGCGGTAGGCCGCACCTCCGGCAAGGTCATCTATAACGGGGTGAGCGCTAAGTTCGAAAAAGCCGAGGTCAGACGGCCGGAGCTCTTTAAGGATCTCTTTGTGATCCTTTATATCGCACGGTTTACGGAAGAAAAGTCCCATACGGTGCTCATCGACGCCGTACGGTATTCCGCGTACGAATCCGGCATCCAGCTGATCTTTGCCGGAGAAGGCCCTCTTCAGGAGGAGCTTACCAAATATGCGAAGGATCTGACGCACCCGCCCGTCATGCGGTATTTCACACGGAGCGAGCTTCAGAAGATCATGAACTGCTCGGACCTTTACGTCCACGCCGCGGAGGTGGATACGGAGTCCGTATCCTGCATTGAAGCCGCCTGCTGCGGCCTGGTTCCCGTAATCGCGAACGCACCGCAGAGTGCTGCCCGCTTCTACGCGGTCGGGAATAAAAACCTTTTCCAGTATGACGATCCTCTGGACCTGGCGTCCAAGATCGAGTACTGGATGAGCCACCCTGAGGAGAAGAAAAAGCTCAGTCTCCGCTATCAGAGCTTCACAAAGGAATTCTCCCTCATGACCTGCATGGAAAAGCTCGAAAAGATGCTTTATGAGGCTTCTGGACGGTCTTAAGAGGCCCGCCTTTTTAGTTAATACACAGCAAAGCCGCCGGATGGTTTCCCATCCGGCGGCCTCTGTTTTTATGAGTATTTGATTACTTCAAAAACACTTATTTCTGGAACAGCTTTCTGCCGAACAGCAGTGCTGCAAGACCCATTACGGACACTCCTGCAAGGATCACCCACAGCATGACGTTGCTGGTGTCTCCGGTTGCCGGAACCTTGCTGTTCGTGATGGTCCAGGTGTTGCCTTCGTTATCGACAGTCTTGGTATAGCCCTTCGGAACATTGGGTTCATCAACGCTCCACTCCTTGTCGATATCAAGGCGCTCGCAGGTGTACGTCCAGTTGTCTTCAGCGGTGATGGTTACGGGGTCGCCGTACGGCTCGCCGTCTGCGTACAGCTGCACTTCCACGGAATCCGGGCGGTCCTTTCCGTCGTCATCCCACTTGATGACTACGGTGACGTCCACGGTCGGGATGAACTTGTT
The DNA here is from genome assembly GCA_017441825.1 of Lachnospiraceae bacterium. Lineage (GTDB taxonomy): Bacteria > Bacillota > Clostridia > Lachnospirales > Lachnospiraceae > UBA1267. Next base: position 104,202 of record JAFRVD010000084.1, on the reverse strand, counting down.
CGTGACGATGGCTTCGCCGTCCTTGTACTCGTAGGATGCTTCGTACCTGTCGGGCACGACTTCTTCCACCGTGTAGACGAACGCTTTTCCGTCATCTTCATGATACTTGTAAAGACCCTTGATCTCGCCTTCCCACTTGAAGCTCAGGCTGGTGTCTCCGCCTTCCAGAACGTATTCGATATCCGTGGGCTTGCCGTCAGCAAGAACCTTGAATACGACTTCATCCGGGCGGAACTCTTCATTGGTCTCATCACTCCAGATCTTAGTGATCTTCAGAGAGGTGGTGGTCCTGACGTAGGTATCGGTAACGGTGACCTTAACTTTTTCAGCCTCACCGATCTTTACAACGCCGTCTTCCGGATCCATCTTTGCAGTCAGATCGAACGCGGTGATGCCTGCAGACTCGAGATCTTCCGCTACGGTGTAGGTGCCGATGGGAAGCTCGAGGGTCTTGGTCCAGCCTTCAGCCGCGGTCAGGACGACGTCAATGGCGTCTCCCTCTTCCGGGGTAACTGTGAACTTGATCTCATCAAGTCCGGCTGCGCCGTTCAGTTCGAACGTCTTCGTGATGGTCAGGTAGCCGGGCTTCGGAACGTAAGTGTTCCTGACCGCCTGAACATACTGCTGCTCACCCAGATCCATAAGCTCGGAAACATATCCTTCCGGAACTTCCGGCTCTACGAGCTGGTAAATGATCTCATTGCCGTCATCGTCGTACTTCAGAAGCTTTTCGACGACGATGTACCACATCACAAGGCCGTCTTCAGATACTGCGTCTTCACCGTTCAGGTCCACATAAATGCTGTAGCCTTCGCTGGACTTGATCTCGAGTTCGATCGTCTCCGGCCGCTTGGTTTCGAAGCCTGCATCATCCCACTGCTTGACGACCAGCATGTCGAACGTCTCTCTGTACGTATTGACGATCTCAAGGTCCAGGTTGGTCGGGCACAGGCCTACGGTAAAGGTCATGTACTGATCAGCCGGAACGCCGTTGATCAGAAGCTGCTGATCATAGATGACGTAGCCGTTCACATCGTCGACTTCTTCCGTGATGGAGTAGGTGCCGGGAAGCAGGATCTTGGACAGGAAGTACGTGTCTCCGTTTGCGGGAAGCTCGCCGGTCCAGACAGTCTTGCCGAGGCAGTTGACGATGCTGATGGTGGGGGTCGGATATTCGCCGTAATCAATGCCGACAGAAGTCTTCTTCATGCTGACTGCGGCGCCAGTAGCGATCTTTGTATTCACAAATTTCACTACCGGAACATCCGTATCCGTCTTTTCAACGGTTGCGTATCCGACGGTGTAGCCGCCGGCGTTCTTTCCGTTCACGGAGAGCAGGCCGTAGCCCGCCTTCGGGATCTCGGTCACTGTGTAGACGCCTGCCGGAAGGCCGTACAGGGTCTTCGGGATTCCGTTCATAACGTACACTTCAGCACAGCCGGAGCCGTCCGCGGCATAAATGCCGTCATTGAACGTCAGGACCTTGCCCGACGCATCCTTCACCGTGAAGGAGAATACGGACTTGTTGAAGTAGTTCGTAATGGGTCCGCCGAGCTCATCACGGATGCACTTTTCAATGACCAGCTTGCCCTTGGAAATGATGTAATCCAGGCCGATCTCGTCAATGTAAAGGTCCAGGCCGCTGGGCGTACCGGTATAGCCTTCGCTTCTCTTGCCGTTGCCGCCCGTGCATTCCTGCAGGCCGTCGTACGGCATGTCGTCGATATCTGCGTAGTAGTAGAGCTGGCCGCCCACAGTCACGCTGTCCGTAAGTCCCTTCAGTACGTCCGGAACGGTATCCGGCGCGAACAGCATTCTGCCGCTCACGAATACGTTGGACATCCTGAAGGTGCCTTCCACCCACTCTATGCTGTTCGGGTCGATCCAGTACTTGGTGATCCTGTATTCCTGCTTGCCGGGCTCGCTGACGTCCGTAATGAAGTAGTCAGCGAACGCATACGTCGTCTCACCGATACGGACCTTGATCGATTCCTTCTGCAGGATGCCGGTCAGGATGTAAGGCGTACCGTCAACGGACACGGTATACTGTCCGTCCGTTTCCACGTCGATGTGGTCATAGTACGTGCCGTACGGGTTGATGCCCGGAATGACAGGCGTGGACGATCCTTCGCCTTCACCGGGGGTATCCCCTTCGCCCGGCTCATCCGGAACTTCCGGCTCTTCGGGTTCTTCAGGCTCCACCGGAGTTACGGGCTCGTCCGGTTCGGACGGGCATTCCGGAATTACAGGACACCACGGTCCATAGGACCATCCCGGATAAGTCGGAATGACAGGGCAGACCTGTTCTTCCGGTTCAGGTTCCGGTTCAGGTTCCGGTTCCGGTTCAGGTTCCGGCTCCGGCTCAGGTTCCGGTTCAGGCGTCGGACACGGATTCACAGGCGTAAAGGAGCCGCCCGGAGCGAAATGCTCAAGTGCTTCCTGTTCTTCTCCTTCTTCCTCAAGGTCCGCGGCTTCTTCGGCAGCGGCATCAATGCCGGTATCACCGAATACAAGGGCTGGAACGGCGGTAAGCAGAAGCATCAGGCAAAGAATGATACTAAGCAGTTTTCTTTTCATAATTCCCACTTCCTTAAATGTTTTTTTACGGTTCCAAAAAAGGATCCGCTTCCGAGGCACAAGATAGTGCTCCAGAATATTTCCATTCTGACCCTTATAATATGGCACATTTTGATTTATTTGTAAATAGTAAATCCTGATTTAATTGGTAAAGTTTAATTTAACTTTTTGCAATCTTTCCGAGGCAGTGGTCAGTAATCATCGCAGATGTATTGCAGACTGTTTATGATGAAACGCAAAAAAGAAAGCAGGGGAGTCCTCCCCTGCTTTCGAAATTACCTGCAGTTAGAAAAACGGATCTTTATTCCCCGACGAGCTGGTAAGCGATCCTCGGTTCGTGGTCCCCGTTCGCGTCTGCGACATAGATGATCCCGCACCGGACGTACCCGAGCTTTTCAAGCGCCGCCCGCATGGATACGTTTTTCTCATCCGTATCGATTCGGACATTCCGGACGTGACGGAGCGCAAACTCCGTCGCGAGCTTTAAGATCCCCTTATGCTTTCCGTCCGTCGCGATCCGGTGTATGGTCCCATAATCCTCATCGTTCAGCCACGCGCCGTCCTCTATATATCTGTACGTAGGCTCGACGCCCAACATATAAACGAACGTTGCGACGATCTCATCGTCATCCGTCACCACAAAGCTCCGCATCCTGTCGATATCAAGCCGCAGGAGCTCGTCCTTCGGATAATTCTTCCACTGGGTCAGGTTCCCCTCCGCGCGCATCCTCTGCTTCGCCATCTCAAAAATTTCCTGCATCCTGGGAATGTCACGCTCCCGGGCCCCCCTGATCTTAAGCTCCGCCATTCTGTCCTCCCTTATCCGCAAGCCTCTTCGGCGGCTTTACCGTTGCCGCGTACGCGCTGTTCATAAGTCCGAGCGCCGCGGAGATCATAAACAGGGTCTCGATGCCCACCGTCTGCCAGACCCAGCCGCCGAAGAGCGCAATGAAAAGCGTGATCAGGTGGTTTACGGAGATGCCTGTGGAAAGTGTCGCCTTGACCTCCTCGGGGTCGTCAGAAATGTCCTGCACGTAGACCGAGGCGGCCATCGACGCGAGCGAAATGACCGCGTCCAGCACGTAGTTCACGCAGCAGATGATGAAGGCCGTATCCATCGGGAACAGGTGATGCGCAAAGCCGTAGAAGAAGCAGACGACCACCAGGATCAGCGTGTCCGAGATCATCACGACCTTATAGCCCAGGCGGTCGATGATCCGCCCGACCACCGGCGCCATGAGAAAACTTGCCACTGCCGAGATCGCGAACAGCAGGCTGATGGTCATCGTCTCCGCCTTGTAGAACAGGATGAGCACGTACGGCCCGAAGGTCATGAAGACCTGCTTTCTCGCGCCGTAGAAGACCTCCAGCATGTAATATTTCTTGTATTTCTTTGCGAAGTAGAACCGCCTTTTCGACTTGTCCGTCTCGCTTTTCGAGTTCAGGCCGAACGCGAAGGCGGCACCCGCTGCCGTAATGGCTGCCGCGATCACAAAGAACAGGCGGAACGGCTGCTCGCCCTTGATGAGTCCGAACGCGGCGATGATCACGAGAAACCCGAGGAGCGTGCCGATCTGAGTCACGGAGCTCTGGTAGCCGAGCGCCCTGCCGCCCTTCCCGGGCTTCGAATACACGAGAGAGATCGTGCTTTTCATGCCCAGCTGGATATGCTCGCCCAGGGAATAAATGCAGATGGCCACCGTGACCAGCACCTTTCCCGGGGAAATGACGGACAGCATGCCCATGCCGATCACCAGGATGACCGCGCCGATCTTATAAAGCTTCTCCGCCGTGAACTGGTAGAAGACCGCCAGGATGAACACCATGAGGAAGCCCGGCAGCTCCCGGAAAAATTCGAGAATGCCGCGGTCCATTTCGCCCATAACGACGATCTCGGCAAGGTAGTTGTCGATCATCCCTTTGTGGATGCCGTATCCGAGGCCGGTCAGAAAGATCGCCAGAAAAAAGACCTGGTATCTGCTGTCCTGCCTGAATGTGTCTCTGATCCCTTTCATATGATCCCTCTGTTCCCCTTTAATTTCCTATATAATCTGTCAGATCTCCCGTTCGTAGATCTCCACGATGTAGTCCTTCTGGTCCACTTCCTCGCCGGTCGCGGCGAACCCCTGATGCTCCCAGAACGTCCGCGCTTCCATATTCTCCTTTACCACGGCAAGCCTGAGCTTCCGGATACCCTGAGCGGACAGCGCCGCCCGGAGGTCCGCAAAGATCTGCGAGCCGATGCCCTTGTTCTGCATCTCCGCATCCACCATGAACCAGCCGATGAACGCGCAGTCCTTTTCGGGATAGCCCACGATCAGGTCGAGGATCGCGGTCAGGCGGTCTTCATCGTTGTAGAAACCTGTAAAGTACTTGTCCGTAGGCTCCGTCCCTTCGGGCAGGTCCGTAATGACGTCGGTCAGGTTCCGCCGCGTGGGCCGCGTGTGGAGGTACCGGTAGTACTTCCGGTTCGCACGGCAGAGGTGGTAGACGTCCTCGATGTCCTCTTCGCGGATCCTCCGGACGTCGTAGTCCTGGGAGAACGCCTCGACGTCGAGCGTACCCTTTTCGTCGTGCGCGTTTTCGTATTCAATAGCCTGCCGGAACTGTGTCTCGTAGAGCTCCCGGTAGATGCCGCCCTGAGCGAGCAGCGCATCGTGCGTGCCGTGCTCCGCGATCACGCCGTCCTTCACTACCAGGATCGCGTCCGCCTTGAGAATGGTGGAGAGCCGGTGCGCGATCACGATGCTGGTCCGCCCCTGCATCATCGTCTCGAGCGCGTCCTGGATGGAGCTTTCCGAGATCGAGTCGAGTGCAGACGTCGCCTCGTCCAGAATCAGGATCTTCGGATCCTTCAGGATCACGCGCGCGATGGAGATCCGCTGCTTTTCACCGCCCGAAAGCTTCAGGCCGCGGTTGCCCACCCGGGTGTCGTAGCCGTCCGGCTGCCGCGTGATGAAGTCGTGGATGTTCGCGATCCGGCAGGCGGTTTCTATCTCCTCCTGCGTCGCGTCGTCTTTTGCGTATAGCAGGTTCTCCCGGATCGTCCCGTTGAAGAGGTACGTGTCCTGGGTGACCATGCCGATGTTCGCACGGAGCCACGTGAGGTCCATATCCCGGACGTCCACCCCCGCGATCCGGACACTTCCCGAGTCCACGTCATAGAGCCTCGGGATCAGGTTCACCACAGTGGATTTGCCGGAGCCGGACGGTCCGACGATCGCGTACATCTTCCCGCCGGGCACCGTGAAATCGACGTCCGTGAGGATCGGGTCGCCCTTTTCGTAGCTGAACGCCACGTGGTCGTATTCCACGGGCTGGAGCTCCATATCGGGCGTCTCTCCGTTTTCGGGGGATACGATATCGCTCTTCCGGTCGAAGTAATCGAAGATACGGCTGAAAAGCGCAAGAGACCGCGTGAAGTCAACCTTGATGTTGATCAGGGATTCCACCGGCCGGTACAGGCGGTTGATGAGAGCGACCGTAGCCGTGATGGTACCAACGGTCAGCGCGGGATCGAGCTTCTTTATGATGAAGAGGCCGCCCATAAAGTAGATGAGGAGCGGTCCCAACTGGGTGAACATGCCCATGATGACGGAGAACCACTTGCCGCTCCGCTGCTCCTTTAAGGAGATCTCCGTCACGTCCTCGTTGACCTTCACAAACCGGTCGTATTCCTTCTGCTCGCGCGCGAACAGCTTCACGAGAAGGGAGCCGCTCACGGACAGCGTCTCGTTGATGAGCTGGTTCATTTCATCGTTCTTCGCCTGGGACTCCGTAAGGAGCTGGTACCGTGTCCGGCCCACGCTGCGGCTCGGCAGGATCAGGAGCGGGATGACCGCAATGCCCACCAGGGCGAGCTGCCAGTTCATCGTAAAGAGCGCCACCAGCGTAGTTACCACGGTCGCAATGTTGGAAACGATCCGGGAAAGCGTCCCGCTGATCACGGAGCTCACGCCGCTGATGTCCGTATTCATCCTCGTGATGATGTCGCCCTGCTTCTCCGTCGAAAAGAACGAATGCGGCATCCCGAGAAGGTGTCCGTACATCTGGTTCTTCATGTCGAAGATGATCCTCTGGGAGATCCAGGCGTTGATGTAGCTTTCCACCACGCCGATCACCTGGCTCGCCGTCAGCGTTACAAACGCCAGGATCAGGAGCTTTATGAGGAGAGCAAGGTCCTCGCCCACAATGGCCTGGTCCACGATTTTTCCTGTGATGATGGACGGCAGCAGGCCGATGACTGCAGACAGGATGATGGTCACGAACACCAGGATAAACTGCGGCCAGTACGGCTTCAGGTACCCGAGGATCCTCATGAGAAGGTCCTTTGTCACCTTGGGCATGCTGCTTTTTTCTTCTTCCGTAAGGAACCCTCTCGGGCTTCCCATGCGCATTCCGCCCATATGTCCTCCTTTTTTGCAAGACGGTGCGAGGCCTTTATTTCCTCCGCCGGTTCTTATAAACGTCTATGCCTGTTCCACGCGGATACTGACTTCTCCGGAGAGAAGCGTCTTATAGGTCCCGTCCGAAAGCTCCACAAGAAGCGCACCGTCCTGGTCGATCTCCCGGGCCTCCCCGCATACGGTCTCTCCGTCCGCGTCCTCAAAAGACACAGTCCTTCCGAGGACTACGGAGGCCTCCCGGTAATCTGCAAGATAGCTGAGATCACGGAGGTTCCGGAGCTCCCGGAAAAGGTATGTGAGGATCTCCCTCACAAGCTCCGTCCTGTCCGGCGCCAGTCCGACCGACCCGGCCTTTTCCCGAAGCTCCTCCGGGAAATCTTCCGTAGTCAGATTGATGCCGATCCCAACGATGAGCGCCTTGACGCCTCCATCGGACAGCACGGTCTCCACAAGGATCCCGCAGATCTTTTTCCCGTAAAGGTAAAGGTCGTTGACCCACTTGATCCCGGCGGAGAGGCCGGTCACGTCCCGAAGTCCGCGGTACACAGAGACCGCGGTCTTTGCCGTAGCCCTGCGGGCGTCTTCGAAGGAGGTGTCAACAGGGAACAGAACCGTCATGTAGATCCCGGTCTCCGCAGGCGAATAGAAGGTTCTTCCGTGCCGCCCGCGTCCCGCGGTCTGCTCTTCCGAAATCAAAAGGGCAGGGCCGTGAAGCCCTGCCTCGTACTGTCTTCTGGCCTCTGTATTCGTGGAATCGATCGTTTTATATAGTCTTACTGAAAGCCCCGGGAACGCGTCCCGGAGGGCATCCGCATCATAATATCCCATACAGAAGCATCCGTCAGTTTGTTGTTTTTTATTATTGAAGCATCAAAAGCGTCACAGGAGCTGCGACGCGAGCGCCGCGGAGCCGTACGTGCCGGCGTCGTTGCCAAGCTCGGCAAGCACGATCGCGGGCTTCTTCTCTGCAATGTGCGTATATTCCGCAACATACTCCGCGACCTTGTCGATCAGGATCGCGCCGGCCTTGGACACGCCGCCGCCGATGATGATGACGTCCGGGTCTACGGTCAGCGTGATGTGGCTGGCCGCAATTGCGAGGTACTTGCTGTAAATATCGATGACCTCGAGGCCGAGCTCGTCGCCTTCCTTCGCGACGTCGCAGATATCCTTCGCCGTGATGGCGTCTTCCGGAAGATCATAGAGCTTCGACTTGAGTTCACCCTTCGCGAGCAGCTTCTTCGCCATCCGGACCATACCCGTTGCGGAACAATACTGCTCCAGGCAGCCGCGGTTGCCGCAGTTGCACTTTTCAGTCTCGTCAGGATTCACTACAAAGTGTCCGACCTCGCCGCCGATCCCGCGGTTTCCGGCCACGATCCTGCCGCCCACAATGATTCCGCCGCCCACGCCGGTGCCGAGCGTAAACAGAGCCGCGTTGTCCGCGCCTTTCGCCGCGCCGTAGTAGACTTCCCCGAGCGCTGCCGCATTGGCGTCATTGCAGGCCGCTACCGGTACGCCGCCAAGAACGTCCGAAAGCTCCTTCGCCGGATAGCAGGCGCCCATGCCGAGGTTCACACACCAGGGCAGGTAGCCGTTGTCGCAGATGGGCCCCGGAAGGTCCATGCCGACTGCCGCGAGCTGGGTCATGTCATACCCGAGCTCCGCAAATTTCGCGCGGATGGCATCCGCAATGTCTTTCCAGATCTCCAGGATGTGCTCTCTGTCCGTTGTCTTGATCTCCCAGGTCTCCGTCGCGCGCTCTCCCACGGGGAAGATCGCGAGCTTGATGGTCGTTCCGCCAATATCAACGCCTACGATATACTTCTGCATGATCCATTCTCCTTACATGAATGTACTATAAAAATACAAAGCGGGGCCCGTTTTCCGGACCCCGCAGCTTCACAGTTATTCAGCTTCCGCTGCCTTCTTCGCAACTTCCTTCTCCTGGATGTCGCGCGGAGCCTGCTCATAGTGGTCGAAGTTCACTTCGTACGTGCCGATACCGCCGGTCATGGAACGAAGCACGGTGCAGTAGCCGAAGAGCTCCATTTCGGGGATCTCCGCTTCCACTACCTGCTTGCCGCCCGCTACGGGGTTCATGCCCAGCACACGGCCGCGGCGCTTGTTGAGGTCGCCCATAACGTCTCCGGTGAAGTCGTTCGGAACGGTGACCTTCAGGTTCATGATGGGCTCAAGAAGTACCGGGCCCGCCTTCATGAAGCCGTCCTTGAACGCAAGGCTTGCCGCGATCTTGAACGCTGCTTCAGAGGAGTCTACCGGATGGTAGGAACCATCGTAAAGGACTGCCTTCACACCCACAACGGGGTAGCCGGCCAGAGGACCTGCAACTACGGATTCCGCAAGACCCTTGTCGACTGCCGGGAAGTAGTTCCTCGGGACGGAGCCGCCCACGACCTGCTCTTCGAACACGTACGCGGACTCGTTGTCTCCGGACGGGGAGAAGCGCATGCGGACGTCGCCGTACTGGCCGTGGCCGCCGGACTGCTTCTTATGCTTGCCCTGGACGTCGGATTCCTTCGTGATGGTCTCCTTGAAGGCCACACGCGGCTCCTCAAGGTTGATCTCGACCTTGTAGCGGCTCATGAGCTTGCTCTTTACGATCTCGAGCGCCTGGTCGCCGACTGCATATAAGAGCTGCTGGCCGTTCGCGGAGTCGTTCACGAGCTTCAGGGTGACGTCTTCTGCCGCAAGCCTTGTGAGCGCGGAGGAAACCTTGTCATCCTCGCCCTTGTTCGGGACGGTGTAGCGCATATAGGTATAGGGCTTCGTGAAATCCGGGATCGGATACGTCACGGCAGTGCCCTTCTGAGCAAGCGTGTCACCGGTCTTCGCGTCGTCCAGCTTGGCCAGAGCGCCGATGTCGCCGGCGTGGATCTCCGGAACTTCGATGGTCTTGTTGCCCGAAAGGAGATACAGCTTGCCGGTCTTTTCCGTATTGTTCGTACGGGAGTTCACGAGCTGGTCGTCCGTCTTAAGAACGCCGGACTTTACCTTGATCAGGGAGTACTTGCCGATGAACGGGTCGACCATGGTCTTGAAGATATAAGCGGTCTTCGGCTTCGCATCGTCGTAGTCCGCGTTGAACTCGGAGCCGTCCTCCAGCGTGCCGGAGCACTTGACCTGGGACGGTGCCGGGATATAGTCGATGATGTCGTTCAGCAGCTTGGTGATGCCTGCAGCCGTTACGCCGCAGCCCAGGTAAACGGGTACCAGTTCGCCGCTCGCGACGTTATTCTTCAGAGCACCCTGTACTTCCTCCGCGGTGAACTCTTCACCCTCGAAGAAACGCTCCATCAGCTCTTCAGACGTCTCAGCCACGGCCTCCATCAGCTCGTCATGGCCGGTCTGGTAGCCTTCCTGCGCAGATGCGGGCACGTCGCACTTCGTGAGCTTGCCGCCGTCCGCGAACTTATAGCCTTCGCCGGTGATGATGTCCACAAAGCCGGTCAGCTTATCGCCTTCCTTGATGGGCTCAACAACGGGCGCCACACTCTGGCCGAATTTCGCCTTGCATTCTTCAACGACCTTTTCAAAATCCGCGTCTGCAAGGTCCATATCTGTCACAAAGATCATACGCGGGATACTGTTCTTTTCGCAAAGCTCCCATGCCTTCACGGCACCGGTCTGCACGCCGTCCTTGCCGGACACGACGATCACTGCGCCGTCCGCCGCGGAAACGCCCTGCTCTGCCTCACCCACGAAATCAAAATAACCGGGAGTATCGATAATATTGATCTTCTTCTTATTCCACTCGAGCGGAATGACTGTTGCGGACATGGAGAAGCCGCGCTTCTGCTCTTCTTTGTCAAAGTCACTTACGGTATTGCCGCCTGTAATGGTACCCATACGGCTGACGATCCCGCCTAAATAGGCCATGCCTTCAGCAAGCGTGGTCTTTCCCGAGCTTCCGTGTCCGAGAAGAACTACGTTCCTGATATCCTGTGTCTGATAGACGTTCATTCTGTTTCCTCACTTTCCTGGTTATCACGGTCCTGTCCATTTCACTGCCGCATACAGAGATAGAATAACATAAACCAAAAATGTTTTCAATATAAAAAGGGCGGTTTTTCCCCTGTTTCAGTCAATTCTTTTATTCACCCGCAGGCACGTGCTCCTGGAGCACCGCGTGCACCACGACCCGGTTCTCATCCGCGTTGTCCGTACAGGTCACGAGCGTCAGGATCCGGGAATCCGGGAAAAGCGGAACGCCCGTGTCATAAAGGGAAGTCTCGCGGGTGTAAGCCGCGAACTCCATGAACTCCTGGTCGTCCGCAAACCGGAAGGTATAGGACCGGGTGCCTGCTTCGATATGGCAGGAATAGACCCGGTAGATCTGCATGCTGCCGTCCGGAAGATAGACGTTCACATACGGGTGCTGCTCCATGTACTCTTTTTTCTGGTACGACAGGAGCTCGTGGAACATCTGCAGGTTCCTCTGGTTGTGCCCGTAAAGGATCGTGTTCCGTTCACTGAACGGCGCTTCGTTCCTGTGATCCGCGAAGATGGAGCCCGCGTTGTTTCCCTCGCCGCTGGCTGCATGCCGGAGGTAGTAGACGTTATCGATGCCCTGGACCACCGGATAGTCCACATAGGTGTCCTCTATCAGGATCCAGCCGATGACCTCCTGATTGATCGCAAGAAGCGCGTCAAAGTCGAAGCTGTATTTGGGCACCAGCAGATAGTCGATGTTCGTGTGGAGGAACGAAAGCTTCTCTTCGTGCTCATATGCACTGAAGTCCCGTGAAGATACGGGCTCCGGCACGGGCTTCGCAGGCGCCTTCTCTTCCCGGACAGCCTTCACCTCCCGGACTTCCTCGTAAATATCCTTCCCGGCCTTGTATTCCAGGAGGATCCCTGCCACCTTGTAAAGAGAGAATGCAAAAACACCGGCAAACACGAGGATCAGCAGGAGCCTGACCACGGAAAATTTCTTCTTGCCTTTTTTCCGAGGCTTTCCCACGTCTTTTGCGCTCATTCCGCACCTCCTTCCCCTGAAACGTCCAGCATGAAGGAGGGAAGCGTATCTATGCTCACCATCGTTTCTGAAATGTCATGAATGGGAAGCCTCTCCGCATCGTCGGGCCAATCCGCAGGATCGACGGCCTCCACTAAGAATACGTGCGGCGTGTAGACGTATTTTTCTCCGGCGTTCTTTAAATAGAACGCCTTTTCCCGGGCACTGTAGAAGACTTCGTCTTCAAAGGTGAGGAGCTTAAAGACGTAGCCGGAGTCCATCGTAAGGACTTCATAGCGGCATACGCCCGTTCCGGGATCCGTGAACCCTGCAAACAGGAACGGGTCCAGGTCCGGGTCCAGCCGGACGATGGTCACGGCGGGCACCATGCTTCCCCTGTCCGGAGAGCTCTGAGTGACTCCTGCAAGAAGCGAATAAAGGTCTTCCCAGGAATAGTCGTTTGCGTACTGATAGGAAGAGTCCTGCACGCGGATCAGAACCCCCTCCGCATTCCTTTCTTCCGATTCCCACGGAAATGTTTCCTGCTCCTTCAGGGTCTCTTCCTCCGCACGAGGCGCCTGAGGGGCGTTTTCCCGCTGCGTTCCCGCCGTTCTCCCGCATGCGGAAAGCAAAAGGAGCAGCGCCGCGAAAAGCACAGAAAGGACCCGGCATCCCGGGTGCCGTGATGGTGCTTCTGGCAGGTTCCGTTTCATGATACCGATTCCTTTCACGTCTTGTCTCTTAGTAAATTTGTGTGAATAAAGCGGAGCAGCACATCGCATGCTGCTCCGCACTTCTTTAATGACGTAACGCAGCCCGCCGTCAGACGTCCTGACGCAGGTCTGTTGCCGTATCCCGGTTTATCAGATCTTATTGTCCGAACCCAGAACGTTCACGATCTTGTGAGCGACGATAGCCTTCACGTTCGCGCGGCCGTCCGTCAGATACTGTCTCGGGTCGAAGTGATCCGGATGCTCCACAAAGTGCTTGCGGATACCCGCGGTCATGCCCAGACGCAGGTCGGAGTCGATGTTGATCTTGCAGACAGCGCCCTTTGCAGCTTCACGCAGCTGATCCTCCGGAATGCCGATGGCATCCTTCAGCGCGCCGCCGTTTGCATTGATGATCTGCACGTATTCCTGCGGAACGGAGGAAGAGCCGTGAAGAACGATGGGGAAGCCGGGCAGTCTTCTTGCAACTTCCGCCAGGATGTCCAGGCGAAGCTTCGGATCCGTGCCGGGTTTGAACTTGTAAGCGCCGTGAGACGTGCCGATCGCGATAGCCAGGGAGTCTACGCCGGTCTTCTTCACGAATTCCTCGACCTGGTCGGGATCCGTGAACATAGCCTTTTCAGCTGCTACGGAAACAGCGTCCTCGATGCCGGCCAGGGTACCCAGCTCAGCCTCTACCACAACGCCGCGCTCGTGAGCATACTCCGCGACCTGGCGGGAGACTTCGATATTCTCCTCGAACGGATGGCCGGAGTAGTCGATCATAACAGAGGTAAAGCCGCTGTCGATGCAGTCCTTGCAGGTCTGGAAGTCTGCACCGTGGTCCAGATGCAGAACCATCGGGATCTCCGGATGAAGCTCAACTGCCGCTTCAACAAGCTTTACAAGATAAATGGAGTTGGCGTATTTTCTTGCGCCAGCGGATGCCTGAAGGATAACGGGGCTCCGAAGCTCTGCAGCAGCTTCCGTGATACCCTGGACGATCTCCATGTTGTTGACGTTGAACGCGCCGATCGCATAGCCGCCCGAATAAGCCTTCTCAAACATCTCTTTACTTGTGACCAATGCCATAACAAATTACCGCCTTTCTATATTTGGAACTTTATTGTGAACCACATGAATCATACCACATAACCTGTCTTTTGCAAACAGGAAAATGTTGCGCGGTGCAGTTTACTTTACCACGCGCTTCACCGCTGCCACGATGTTTTCGACAGTGAAGCCGTAAAGCGGGAACAGCTGCTTATAAGGTGCGGACGCGCCGAAGCTGTGCATCGCGATGATCTCGCCGTCAAAGCCAGTGTAGCGGTCCCAGCCGAACGCGGAAAGCGCCTCAACGGCAACACGCGCGCGGATGCTCTTCGGCAGGATCTTCTCCTTGTACTCGTCCGGCTGCTCCTCGAAGATATCCATGCAGGGCATGGAGACCACGCGGGCGTCGATTCCTTCCTTGAGAAGCTCTTCCTGCGCCTCGATGGAGATGGAGACCTCGGAGCCGGATGCGATGATGATCGCGTCAGGCGTTTCGCCCTGGCACTCGGAGATAATATAGGCGCCCTTCAGCGCTTCGCGGGACGAGCCCGGAAGCTGCGGCAGGTTCTGTCTCGAAAGCGCAAGGCCGGTGGGCGTCTTTTCGGAAGTCAGCGCGGAGAACCAGGCTGCGTTCGTTTCCATGGCGTCCGCCGGGCGGAACAGGTGGAAGTTCGGCAGCGCACGGAGCATGGCGGCCTGCTCGATTGGCTCGTGGGTCGGGCCGTCTTCGCCGACGCCGATAGAGTCGTGCGAGAAGACGTATACGAGCGGCATGCCCATGATGGACGAAAGACGTGCCATGGGCTTCGTGTAATCCGAGAAGACGAAGAACGTAGCGACGAACGGGACCAGGCCGCCGTGAAGCGCCATGCCGTTGCCGATGGCCGTCATCGCGAACTCACGGATACCGAAGTGGATGTTCCTGCCGGTGTAATCGTCCTTCGAGAAGTCTCCCGCGCCTTTCATGTTGGTCTTGTTGGACGGCGCAAGGTCTGCAGAGCCACCGAACAGGTTCGGAAGGAGGTCCTTCGCGTTGTTGATGGCTACGTTAGACAGGTTCCGGGTCGCTTCGGGCTTGTCGCAGCCCTGCCAGAAGGAGTCTTTATCGAGTGCTTCCGCGACCTTGCTGCGGTCGAACCAGAAGTCCCACTTTTCCTTCATCTCCGGGAATTTCTCACAGTAGTCCGCGAACAGCTTCTTCCAGTCTTCCTCTGCGCCCTGCAGGTTTTCGACCAGCTCGTTATAGTGCGCGTAGACTTCGTCCGGGACGTAGAACGGCTCCATGGAGGGCCACTCAAAGAATTCCTTCATGCCGAGGATGGTCTCCTCGCCTAAGGGCTCGCCGTGTGCCGCGGGCGTTCCCTGCTTGCCGGGTGCGCCGTAGCCGATGGTCGTGTGGACCATGATCATGGTGGGCCTCGTGAGGTCCTTCTTCGCTTCTTCAATAGCTGCGCCGATAGCCGCGAGGTCATTTCCGTCCTCCACCTCGAGGATCTGGAAGCCGTAGCCGGACACGCGGGTCTTCACGTCTTCCGTAAAGGCGATGTCCGTAGAGCCCTCGATCGTGATGTTGTTGGAGTCGTAGAAAATGATGAGCTTTCCGAGGCCTAAAGTGCCTGCAAGGGAGAACGCTTCAGAGGTAATGCCCTCCATCATGCAGCCGTCGCCGCCAAGGGCGTACGTGAAGTGGTCGACTACCGGGTAGCCTTCCTTGTTGAACTCAGCCGCAAGGTGCGCTTCAGCCATTGCCATGCCTACAGCCATCGCCATGCCGGCGCCAAGGGGGCCGGTGGTCGCTTCCACGCCCACGGTGTGGTGGTATTCCGGATGGCCGGGGGTCAGGGAGCCGAACTGGCGGAACTGCTTCAGGTCGTCTAAGGAAAGGTTTCCGTAGCCGAACAGGTGCAGCAGGGAATAGAGAAGCATCGAGCCATGCCCGCCGGAAAGAACGAACCGGTCGCGGTTCACCCAGTCAGGGTCCTTAGGGTTGTGCTTCAAGTGGTGCGCGAAGAGCTCGTAGGCCATGGCTGCGCTGCCCAAGGGCAGGCCCGGGTGGCCGGACTTCGCTTTCTGAATGGCATCGGCGGAAAGTACGCGGATGGCATTGACCGACATGGTCTCAATATTGTTCATAAAATGTTCCTCCTGTCCTGATCCTGTCAGGTTTTTTACTTGTAGGTGATGATCTCAAGCTCCGTCCCGGTGTTGATAAGGAAACGGGTGCTTCCGGCCGCCGCCGCGCTGTAGGGTGCGGAGACGAGCGCGCCTTCATAGCGCTTCCTGCCGGACGTGTTGTAAAGACTGACCTTCTCCCCGTTGAGGAAAAGGATGTAGCGCGGACCGGTGACGATGTCCGTATACTCCGAAGGGATCCTGAATTCCGTGCTGACCTTCCCGGTTCCGGAGTAGACCACGCATCTGGTCCCGCCCTCCTTCTCCTGGACGGTCAGGAATCCGTTCTCCGTAAACGCAACGGAACGGACCTTCGCGTCAAAGACGACCGTTTCAACATGCTGGTCATCCGGCCTGTTGTAGGTGAGGAAAGTGGCTTCCCGGGCGCCTGCCGCAACTAAATGGCGGTCGTCCAGGAAATCACAGTCTATGAGGAGCGCGTCCCGCTCTTCGTAGTCTTCTTTCGTGAAGACCACATAGGACGAGGATGCGCGTCCGTTCTGGAAATCATAGAGCACGAGCCGGCTTTCGCCCGTGCCGTTCGCAATGCTGTAATAGACCACTGCGAGCTTCTGGCCGTCCGGGGAAATGGCGATGTGCATCGGGTACCCGCTCACGTCAAGGACCGTCTTTACCTCCACGGAAAGGCGGTTCCCGTTCCGGTCGAAATAGGAAATGTACGCCGCGTCCGAACTCTCCGTGTAGACGGCAAGTACGCCGGCTCCGGAGATATCGGCGCCCAGGATCTTCCGGCTGACCTTGACGGTGCTCAGGATGCCGCTGCTGTCCCCGATGTGCACCTGGTAGCCGTTCCTGTCGTAAAGCGCGAAATAACTGCCCTCAGTCACCACGAAAAAGCTGCCGGTCCTAAGCGCGGTGGTCCACTGAGCCTCCCCGTTCTTCTGGAAAGACACGGAGTCACTCCCCAGAAGCAGGTCGCCGCCTGAAAACGCGTAAAGAGACGTGTTTCCGAGCGCGCTCTGCTTCCACGTGCTGTCCACACTGTAGGTCGTAAAGGTATAGTTGCAGACGTAGAGGAGCACGGCCGCCGCAAGCGCCGCGGCTAAAGCGGCATAGATGAAGGCCGTGCGGATCCTCCCGCGGAGCCTGTGGCGTTCCCTGTCAAGGTACGCCGGGTCGTTGGCTCGCCGGAAGCTCTCTTCACTGCGTCTTTTCAGTTCTTCTCTGAGAAGCTCCCGATCGAGGGAGACGTCCAGTTCGTCCAGTTCGTCCTGCTCCAAAGTTTTCTCCTGTCAGACAGTTCTTACCTCGCGCCTGTTGCTGTGATCACAAGCTTTTTAAGCTCCTCAGGCCTGAGCTCCTCTCCCGGGGAGAAATCGAATGAATCCATATAGCGGTAGATCCCCGAAAGGAGTGCTCTCGCTTCCGGATAGATCAGCTTTTCCTTGAGTCCCATGGACGAGAACAGGATGCTGCCGCTGCCCGCCCTGAACTCAAAGAGCTGCGAAAGGGGCCGCAGGTAGAACGTGCTGTCCAGTACGGTGACGATGGACTTCACGTCCCGCGGCAGCACCACCGCGCGGGCGTCCGTCATCGGCCACCACTGCATGTCCGTATATTCGTCCGTCGGGAAGTCCCGGAACACCGGGTGCTCCTTGTCGATAAACTGGCCCATCGTGCCGTTCTGCCGCGAGTGCTCGTATACGCTCCAGAAATTGGTGGAGAACTGCATGCGGATGGACTGCGGCAGCGCCTCCCGGGTGGCCGGCGGGGTCAGGAAGACCCTGCCGCCCTCATCGAGAACACGCCAGGCGTTGTAGTCGAGGACCTGTGTTTCATAAATGCTTTCCGGGCAGACCGGAAGCTCCAGCGGGTAGACCCAGATGTCCCAGCTGTTCTCGCACTTCGCGAAGGTGACTGTGACAGTGAGCTTCCTCGCCTTCACAACGCCCAAAGCCTGAGCCGTGAGCGGAAGTGTAAGCGTTCCGAGATCCGTAAGCCCGCCGGGGGCTGCCGTGACCTCTTCGCCGATGGTGCCCTTTAAGAGAACGTCGTCGCCCTTGACACGGTACTCCGGAACGCCCGTTACGGGCGTCTTCCCGTAGTTCACAAAACGTACATCCGCAGAAAGAATATCGCCGTAGTTATATGTGTACCGTTCCAGAAGAAGGAGCGGCATGGTCTCCCTGAAGAACGGCCGGAAGCGCTTCGGGTCTGAGAACGGATAGGGCTTGGGCTGGAGGTGGGAATTCATCATCCCGACGGCGGCCAGGCCTTCCCCGGGGTAATCCTGGAGCGACCTAAGCGTGACGCCGGACAGGTTCTCCGTCCGGAACGCGCGCTCAAGCTCCATCCGGTAGCACCGCCTCGCGAGTTCGCCGGAGGCTTCCACATACCGGTCCCAGTTCTTCACAAGATCCCGCTCCTCCGCGGCGTTTCGCATGTACCGGAGGTTGTCCGGGGACAGGAAGCCGTAGAACAGGTCGATCTCATGGAAGTCCGGGAGCGTTTCGTACTGCCCGGCATCCAGGCTGATCACCGGGATCTTTTTAAGCGTCCGGAGGGCGTTGACTTCCTTACGGTAGTCCTTCCGCTCGTCCGGGTATTCGTTATTCAAAAACCCCTGCATGCCTGCGGCACGGCTCTCTGCGGCAAATGTGCCGCGGAGCTGTGAGACGCCGTAGTTTGCGGCAAGCAGGAAGTCCGTGTTCCGGAAAAGAGCCGTCCCGCCTAAGGACGTATCCGCGGATACCGTGTAGAGGCGCGAGCTGTCCACGCCCTTCGCGGTCTTCATGAGCTTTTCCAGGAATTCAACGCCGCCTTCGTCAGGAGAAAGCTCCGTGCCGAAGGAGAGCATCACAAACGACGGGTGATTGCCGTAGGTCCGGAGTATCTGCGTGAGCTCACCGGTGTAGTAGTCCATGCCGGCTTCCGTCAGGTATTCGCCGCCGGGCTTCCGGAGCGAAAGCTCGGGCATCAGGAACATCCCGAGCTCGTCCGCAGCCGTAAAGGCGGCGTCGGGCGGACAGTGCGAGGAAAAGCGGACAAAATTCACGCCGTATTCGCGGTACCGCCTGAGTATTGCGGTCCAGCGGGCCGCGTCCATCGGAAGATACCCTGTCTCGGGGTGGACCGCCGAACTGGTCTCGCCGCGCAAAAATACGCGCCGGCCATTCAGCGAAAGGTAGCCGTTTTCGTCCTTAACGAAATTCCGGATGCCAAAGCGCACGGTCTTTTCCGCGCCGCGGATCGTCACGGTAAAGCGCTGAAGCTTTCCATCCTCTTCATCCCAGCGCTCTGCATCGTCGCGGACCTTTAAGCCGCCCGCCATAAAGCCCTGGTAAGTCTTTTTCAGTGTAAATTCCTGCTCGTAATCATGCCGAAGCACGGGCGAGGAGATCTTAACGGCCTCCGTCCCGGGCTCAAGCGAAGAGATCTCAAGATAAATGGACAGCGTTCCTTCGGGCTGCGGGCGGATGATCACGCGCTCCGCAAAGACTTCCTCCTCCTCGCGGAGGCGGACGTAGCCTAAGAGACCGTTCCAGTTGGTCTGGGAGTCGTCGTTCGCCATGGCGCTCCGGAAGATCTCCTCCTTCGGGAGCCCCGGATAGCTGTTGTCCGAGACGAACGTGACCATGTGGTTCCCGTTGAGGAGCCCGGTGACCTCAAAAATGTGAGGCGTAACAAGAGACGGCACGTTGTAGTACGGGACTTCCTGGCCGTCGATATAAAGCGACAGCACGCGGGCACGCTCCACCTCCAGGAACAGCCGCTTCCCCGGCGTTTCCTGGTAATTCAGCATCCTGGAAATGCGGACCGGTCCCGTATACGTATATTTTCTGGTGAACCGGGTCAGGATGACGGTCTCCTCCTCTTCGGCGTCCTCCAGGTCTTCCTGAAATTCGCGGGTGACGTCCATGTCCCCCTCGATGTAGCCGGAATCCGTATACCCGATATTGCTTTCATCAAGCGTCCCGGGGATCTTCATGTCGCTGGTTTTACCGTTCCTCGCGGTCAGCGTCCACACCCCGGAAAGGCTTGTGATACGATTTGCGCTCAATCAGTCCTCCACTGCCCGGTATTCGTGGGCGCTTTCCTGGAAGATCCTGGAGAATACGATCAGGATCTCTCTGTGGTTTCTGAATTCCTTTCCGATGCGGAGCACTTCCCTGGGCTTCAGCCGGGTAAGGTCCGTTATGGTCCGCGCGCCGGTCACTGTCAGGGCGCCGAACATGTTGCTGGTAAACGCACGCTTTTCTTCGCGGGAAAGGTCCCGGAGCGCGCGGTTCATGCCGAGGCGGAACGCGCGGCTGCTCTTCACGAGGCTTGCGGCACGCACGAACTGTGTGCCGAGCACCTCCCAGGTGTAGCCGCTGTGGGCCATGATCCCCTGCCTGCTGCACTCCACCACCACCTGGTCGCAATCCTGTTCAAAGATCGCGCCGATGATGGACCACTTTGGCATGATGAGCGTCACACGGTTCCGGATCAGCATGTATTCGTCGGTCTCAAAAAAGCTTCTGTCAAAGCCCGGGCCGTCGTTCGAGTAGACGCGCAGAATGCGCTTCTTGACGTCGTTAGGAACCTTGGCCGCTGCGTAGACCGCAAGGTTTCCGCCCTTTGAGTGGCCGCCCACATAGAGCGGCTCGGAAACGCGCGATGCGGCTTCGGTGAGGTACTCGGCCGCGTCCTTCTGGGCCGGGATCTCGTCCGTGAAGGCCATGCAGCAGTCCTCCTTCCAGCCGGCGATGGTATCGTCGGTCCCCTGGAAAGAGACGTACGCAAAGCGGCCCGGCATGGTCAGGGTCAGCCCGGCAAACTGTTCATTGATGTCATCGACGATGATGCTTTTATACGAAGAGAGCCGCAGCGACTCAAAGCGGCGGCTTGCGGCCATCTTCCGGACCATCGGCCACACCTCTTTGGGCATGAGCACGCCGGGCCGGTCGCCCTTTTCGCCGAATTTTTCAAGATAGGCGTTCACGGCGTCCGTAATGAGGACCCCCGGGCCCTCCTCGGGAACGATCCCGGAATAGTCCAGGTTCACCGTCATGCAGAGAATTAAATTATCCACCTCGTTGAAAGGGGAGACGTCAAAGGAGAGATCGCCTCTCCAGTCCAGATAATCCAAGAGATTCATACGTCCTGTCTCCTTTGTTTACAGTTTCTTACAATTGGGAGATCAGACCATCTCCACGCGCACCACACCCACGTCCCAGCGAAGCCAGATGCTGTGGCGCGATTCGTCGCCGGAGCGGACAATGTCGACCGTGTACTTTCCGTCCTCGTCAAAGTGGCCTTCCGTTACGGAGACGGCCTCGAGGTTCGTGTGCATGAGGGTCGGATGGCCGTAGTGGATCGGGAGGGACCCGTCAAAAGGCGCCGGCGGCTCGATGCTGATCCAGACGTTTTCGCCCACAAAATAGAAGACCTTTTCGGACTCCTGGAAGATCAGGACGCGTCCGGTTTCCGGCGGGTCACTCAATGCCCGCTGCGCAATGCGATGACGGAAGTCTCCGGCCGGCCAGTCCGGGGCCGCGTTCGTACCGAACATGACGCGCATGAACCAGCCGCCGTCAAAATCCGAAAGAACCACGCCGCCTTCTCCGTCCTCCTGGACGGCCGAACGGACCTTGCCGCGGTCCTGATAATCGAACAGGATGCTCTTTACATTGTCGAGCATTGTGAAGTTGTGAAGTGTCTCCCGGCCCGCGGCGTTCGGCGTCGTGAAGTCCGGCTCGAGGCAGGACTCGCTGCCGAAGATGTGGTAGCCAATGGCCTTCTTTTCACCGAAAGCGTAAAACATCTGGCCGATGTTCACACCGCGCGGCGCGGATTCCGGCACGTACAGCGGGAACCCGTTCTCCGGATGCGCATACGCATCCGTGACTTCGCGGTGGCGGAACAGAGAGGCCTGGTAGTTGTCCGGGGCTACGGTGTCCACGTGCTTCAGAACCGCATAATAAATGTCTAAGTTATGAATGTTCGCACAGCCCGACGGCCAGTCGATGCCTGCCAGGTTCTGCCCTGCGCCGCGGGAGCCGCCGTCCAGCCAGACGTTCAGGTACATGAAGAGGTTCGGATAGATGGCCTTTCCGGCTTCGCAGATCTCATCAATGTACTTCGCGATCGCGTAAGCGGTCACGGCCTCGGCGCCGTAGAAGCCAAACGTCTCAGCCCAGTCCGCGCCTTCCTTTTTGCCGTTCTTCTCCCACACCTTCGCGAGGA
The DNA here is from genome assembly GCA_017441825.1 of Lachnospiraceae bacterium. GTDB lineage: Bacteria > Bacillota > Clostridia > Lachnospirales > Lachnospiraceae > UBA1267. Next base: position 82,117 of record JAFRVD010000084.1, on the reverse strand, counting down.
TACAGCCGGGGTTCTCTTTGCAGTACGCAATGAGCTCCTCCGGGACCGCCGCCTTGTACGCCGCTTCTCCGAGGGGGCTGAAGTCACGCCGCGTGCCGCCCTGGATGCCGGCCTCGTTTTCGATCTGGACCGCGATCACGGTCTGCTCTTCTTCGTCGTATTCTTTGATGGTCCGGATCAGCTCGCAGTACGCCTTCTTGTCCGCTTCTAAGCTCGCCCGCTGATGGGCTGACAGCTGATGGAGGGCCGTGCCGTCCTTTGCGAGGCACCGCGGGAATCGCTCCGTATCGCGCTTGACCCAGGCCGGGCAGTACTGCATCGTCCCGTTTTTCCAGGTCGCGAACCACAAGAACGAAAGCTTCAGTTTCTGCCGCCTGGCTTCGTCAATCAGATCCGTCACAAATTTCCGGTTGAATTCGCCTTCCACGGGCTCGAACGCATCCCACGGGAGCGGCGTTGCAAGCGTGTTGCCGTGAAGTGCGTGGATGCTCTGCCACGTGGGGCCCATTTTATCGAGCACATAGCTGGATGAATTGTGGGACTGCCCGCCCAGGCTTAGGAACGGTTTCCCCTTTACCATGATACGGTCCATTTTTGCCATGAGAGTACCTCCCGGGAATGTATTTAATCAGACAATAAGCCAATATAATTCTTATTCACATTATAATGACAATATGGAACCGCGTCAACTTGATGTTGCAGGGTTTCCACCTCATCAGTCAGCCCTCCGGGCTGACAGCTTCCCCTTGGGGGAAGCCATTAAGCCTTCCCACAAGGGGGAAGGTGGATGCCGAAGGCAGCCGGATGAGGGGATTGGGCCCCTCACCGCTCAAACAGCCCCTGCGGCGCGGTATACTCCCGGAACATGTCCCAAAGGCCCGCCACGGTCACCCCGACCCGGTGCCGCGCTGCAAGCTCGTCCGTGTAGTCCGAAAGAAGATACGTGCCGAAGGTACCCACTTCGTAATGAGTGACCAGGGGCTCCATGCCGTAAGATTCGATATGCACCCCCTCCTCGTCCTTCGTCACTGTAAACTCCGCGAGCCCGCCCAGCATCCGCGGAGGCTGCGACTGTGCAGAAATAAAATTCCCGAGCGAATAATAAATAAGCATTTCGTGGCCGTCCCCGCGCACACGGACGCCGTAGGGCTGCAGCACGTGCGGATGAGTGCCGATGACCACGTCCACCCCCTCTTCGAGGAACACGTCCGACCACCTCCGCTCATTCGCGTCCGGGTACGTCACATACTCCGACCCCCAGTGCACCAGCACGAGGACTAAGTCCGCATCCTCCCGCGCAAGCCGAAGGTCCTCCCGGACCCGCGCCTCGCTGTCAAGCGTGTGCACCGCGTACGGGTTCTCCTTCGGCTGCGGGTAGCCGTTCGTGATCTCTGTGTAGTTGAGGACCGCCATCCGGATCCCGTGCATCGTGAGAAGCCGGTACGGAACGTACTCAGGCTCCGTCTGGATGCCCGCGCAGAGGACGTCGTTTTCCGTAAAGAACGCTTCGGAGATACGCACGCCGTAATAGCCCTGGTCCAGCGCGTGATTCGTGGCGCAGGAGACGATATCGATGCCGGCATTCTTCACCGCCCTGCCAAGCGTGTAGGGGCTTCCGAAGGCCGGGTAGCCCGCGACCCGCATCATGTCCGCGACTAACGGCGTCTCCTGGTTTAAAACCGCGAGGTCCGCAGCCTGAAGGCGGTCTCTAACACCGTCAAACATGTAGTCAAAGCCGCCGCGCTGCGTTGCCTCGCCCACAAGCTCCATGTGCATGAGGTCGTCGCCGATGGCCGCAAAGGTCAGCCGGTCTGACGTCGGGATCTCGTCAAGGCAGCTTAAGCCCCAGGCGTCCCAGGCCCAGCGGCTTTTCTTTCCGTCGGGCTCCGTGAGAGTAAAGACGTTCTTCGAATCCACGGACCAGTCAAACACGTCGATCAGAATATTGGACGCAAGCCACCGCGGGCGGATTTCGCCGTCCGTCCAGTCATAGATATAGATATGCTGCCGGAAGTCTTTGTCCGCCTCCTTAACCCAGAACGGCCGCATGCGGTCGTAGTGCCCCCGCCGCCAGCAGAGGAGAACGAGTTCACGCTCCCCGTCAAAGTCCGCGTCCGTGACCAGCACGTCCTGGACGTACAGGCCTTCGGGGCTCTCAAAAAGGACCTCGCCGGCCTTATCAAGGACTTCCGCGCAGCGGTCGTGAAGGCGCACTAAAACAGGTTCATCGTTGCCGGCAAGTTCCGCGGGGTCAGCCCAGGAGAACACGTTCGTGATCTCCCGCTCCCGAAAGACGATCCAGTCGGGAAGCTCTTCATAGCTTCCATCCGGGTTTTTTCCGGACTGATCCGCCGCATCCTGAAACCCGGGGTCTTCCGGGTCCGCGCTTTCCTGCCCTTGTTCCGTCTCCCCGGCATCAGGGTCTTCCTTCTGCTCTCCGCTGTCCGGTTCTTTCCTCCTGTATTCCCGGAACATGTCCCCGGAAACACGGGAAGCGGCCCTCACTGGTAGAGCCGCTCCCGAAACCAATACGCAGAGGAGAAGGACCGCAGGCAATATTCTAAGCCATCTGCGTGCCATCGCCGTCTCCTGTTATGAATAATAGTGTTCTGTCAGTTCAAGATAGTCGTAGTCGTTGTTTTCATCAAAAAGATCCATCAGGATCTTCCCGTTTTCTTCATAAATGCCGAGATAACGGTCGCCGTAATCCATGTGGATCACATAGACGGCGTCATAGTCCCAGCTGTCGGGCCAGTCAAAAACATGTACGGTATAAGTGTCTTTGGAGCCGTCAAAGATGAGGTCCACGTTTCCGATCTCAAGGTCAGGCGCGCTTTCGTTATCCACATAGGTATATGCGGAGAAGCTGACGATATAATGCATTCCCACATAGCGGCCCGCGTAATCCAGCGCGCTGTAATCATAGGGCTTGGATCCGGTGCCCCCGTTTTCGGGCTGTGTGGGCTCGACTGCCGGCTGCGTCGGTTCGACCGCGGGTTCCGTGGGTTGTTCGACTGCAGGCTCCGTGGGCTCGTCAATAAACTCTTCCACATTATCATCTTCGATGATGGGCGGATAGTTGTCCTGCTCGGGATCCGGCGCCTCGCCTCTGTAGGAACGCGTCCAGTTCGGCCGTCCGATGGCACTGTCAGGATCGTATCTGCCTTCCTGGTTCTGCTGGTAGCCTTGCATGACACGCCACTGGCTGTCTGTCAGGCGGTCCGAAGCATCCCACGCAAACTCATAGTAGCTGAAGACCGCGCCGCAGGCGATCCTGAGCTTGCCGTCCACCGGCACCACTACGTAAATCGTGTTCGGGTTGCCCACGCCGATCTCCAGCACTTCTCCTGTATCCGCATCCGTCGCGATATCCGTGATGACTGCCGCCGGAAGCTCCTTCGGGGAGTATCTGTCAAGGCCGCTGTACAGCACGACGATGACGTCGTACCAAAAATCCTGCAGCGTTTCGCCGTAAGAACGGATGAACGCGTAGTCATCGTCGGTAATGGTCTCCTCCAGGAGCTCCTTCACGGAGATCTCCTCGAGCCTTTCCGCAAGATCCTTCAGGATCGTCAGCTTTTCCACGCCTTCTTCATCGATGAGGCCGCTGCCGTCAAGGTCCTCGAGCATCATGGCCGCCAGCGCCGCAAGGCGTCCGTAGACTTCGTACTCCGGTTCGACGTAGCCGTGGTCTTCCCTCGGCTCGGGCATCCAGTCGCCCTCCGCCATGACCTGCTTGGAGTAGAGAACCGTGTCGTGCTTGAGCTCGGCGAAGCTGCCGGCGTAGGTCTCCAGGTTCTTGAGCTCCCAGGCGTCGGTCTGCATGAAGAACGGATAGCCTTCATCCTTGTCCTCGAGCACCGGAAGAAGCGCATGCTCCCAGGCCGCGTAGATGCTGCTCTCCCAGAACTCATCCGGAAGGGCTTCGACCTGATCTTCAGCCTGATCAAGGTTTTCTTCATAATTCGGGTACTGCATGGTGCCCTTATCCGCAAGCACGTCCTTGGCAGCGTCAGCGCCGAGGGCTGCCAGGAAATCGAGGGTACTCGGAAGGCCGCGGCCCGGGACTTCCGGGGAGACCAGCTTCTGCATGATGGCAGCGTCCAGTGTGAAACGCTGGCCCATGAAGCGGAAGCAGATGTTATGGCCGATGCCGTCGTCCGCGCTGTACGTGCTCGCAATGGCGGGCGGCGGAAGTTCCTTAAGCGCTTCCATGACCTTGGAAAGCGCCTCGTCGTTCATGAAGTCGTCCTGCTGGTAGTCATCGCCGCAGACGTTTTTCAGCACTTCGTTGTATTCTTCATAGCCGGGGTCGTCGCTCGTGCCTGCGAACCAGGCGGTGGTGTCGTAAATCACCTGCCAGTCTTCCGCATAAAGCTCCTTTAAGGCGTGTGTGATAAGGATGGCCGATTTCGTCATGTCCTCGTCGTCCGCCTTGAAATTCATGCGGCCGAGCCACATCATCGCCCGGAAATAGCCTTCGAGGTCCTCATCTCCCTCGTAATAGCCTCTCGGCTTGTACTGGCTGTAGTCCTCGTTCGCTCCGAAAATGGGGGATTCGGTCATCGATGAAGCGTTCATGATGAGCTCCAGCTCCGCTTCGACTTTGTCCGCGACAAGGTCTTCCGGATCCGCATCATCATAAAGGAGCATGAACGCAACGTCAAAGAACGCAACGTTCCTAAGCGCAGCGTCGTACCAGTCCGTGCCCTCTGTCATATCGACCTGCTGAAGGCTCACGTCCAGCATGCAGTCGCAGAGATCCGTGAGCTTTTCCGTGAGGAAATTCTTTTCCGTGGTCTTTAACAGATACGCGAAATAGAGGTGGAACAGGTGCATCATCGAGTCCACCGTCACAAAACTGGGCGTATACTCGTAGACGTTGTTCTGATACACCTCAAAGAATTCGCTGTAATAGCTGTTCCCGTTGACGAAAAAGCCGTTTTCCGCAAGGATCGCCTTGGCGTCATCCGAGAACCAGAAAATGTCACTGTTTTCTACGTTGCTGAGATCTGCCGCCACAGTGAACGGCGTCACGCAGGGAACCAGCTCGTCCCCGGTGTCCTCGTCTCCGTCCTCAAGGTCATCGTCATCTTCGTCGTCTTCGCTCTCACTGTCTCTCGAGCCTCTTCCGAAACGCTCTTCCCGGATCGTATCCTCTCCGGGGAGCACGGCTGCGCTTACGCGGACCGCAAAGGAAGAAAGACAGAGAACGATGACAAGCAGTACTGCAAGTCCTCTTTTCATCTTATGTGCCTCCTGATCAATTCTTTTCATGATAAAAGTATTCTCTGAAAGCCTGTTCTACGTAAAAATATACCACACCGGAAGGAATTCGTCTACCCTCACAGAGGGGATCCCCAGCAGTCCGGCTGTAGTCCTTTCCGCCGATGTCCCTCCTGCCAAAAAGCGTTTCTTCTCAAGGAAAAAGCGCACTTTTTTCCCGTGCGCTCTTGACAATAAATCATAAAGTATGTACAATACAGCATGTATTCCTCGATAGCTCAATGGTAGAGCATCCGGCTGTTAACCGGAGGGTTGTAGGTTCGAGCCCTACTCGGGGAGTTTTTCATGCGTCACATAAAAGATGCAGGAAACACGCCTTCCGGGGAGCTGCCGGACCGCGTGAAAATATGCGCCCGTAGCTCAGTTGGATAGAGCATGCGCCTTCTAAGCGCAGGGTCGGGGGTTCGAATCCCTTCGGACGCAGTTTGAATTGAATCGAAAATCAGTCGTAATGCCTTATAAAATAAGCATTTCAGGAGGTATGATGTGCTGTCTCATTTGACTGATTTTCGTAACCCAACACCCTGTCAACAGGAATCCAACACCTTTAATGCTGTTGTACTCGAAAAGGCGCCGTAAGGCGCCTTTTCTCTTTGATTATGTTATACAAATCTATGCTTTATCATTTCCCAGTATCATCTTCCCGCCTTTCCCATTTATCTGTCTCTTTCACTACATTGTAATCAGCATCACAGTAGAGATAATACACTACGGTTCGGTATTCCGGTTCTGAGCACTGCGTTAGCATAATGATCAGGTTCCCGGTCTCTTCGTCGATCCCGGCTGCCTGGAGCATAGGATACTGTGAATATCCATATGTCTGCCCGTCAGCGCTGTTCAGCACTTCGCGTTCTGTGAAATACTCCGGGTTTTTATTGTAGAACATTTCTTCACTGATACTTCCAACGGAGACCATTCCCTGCCATTTCTGGATGACATAACCGCTTCCCGTAAACCAGCTGGTGTATAAATTGCTGCTGTCGCCCGTATGTCCCATGTATCTCCACGCGTTCCGCTCAACGACATAGGATTCCACTCCACTATTCCACATTCCAATGTTCATGAAGAAAGTATCTGTCTCCCAGGTCCCCTCCGCATAGGCTGCGGAATTGATATAGGACTGGGGCGGCGTCTTAAAACGGGCTACAAAATACTCGTTATAGGTTTTATCTTCTTTCCATGCATCTGTAGAGTCTAACACTACATCCAGCAATTCGCAGTTCTCCGGGTCATAGCTGAACAGGAAGTTCCCGCTAAGGTCATATACATCTCCTTCCGCAACAGAAACAATGTAGTTTACATAGCGACGGAACCCTGCGGGTGAATTAGTCTGAGCAACCACGGTTCCGTCCATGCGCATCAGGGAACCGCCGCAATGCATCTGCTCTGAATCTGTCCAGAGTTCATCCCCAAGCAGATTGAGATAAGCGTGGCCTTCCGGTTCACAAAGCCAGCGGTTTTCTTCTATACTGTAAATGCCACAGCGGTCTTTTGTCCCTTCCTGTTCACTTCCGGAGAAACGGATCGCCACAGGGCAGTTTTCTCCCCACCCGATACTGTCCGTAAGGACTTTCTGCGCATAGCCTGTTCCCTGGCCTTCAAACGCGTTATTCCAGAGATCTACAGGGTTTCTGTTTTCTATCGTACTGTCTCCGATGACAGCGACAGCATTCTCAAAAAAGATTTCTACTTTCCCTTGTGCTCTATTATAAATCATCACATTCCCATCTTTGGCAATGATCTGATAAGGCAAGTCTGATATTTCAGCTTCTGTTTCAGCACCAGGCAATTCTCCTGTTTCAACTTCAAGTGTTGTTTCCGCCTCTTCTGTTTTCTCTATGGCCACAGGGTTCTCGGGCTGCCTGGCAGTGTTCCCCTGCAGATAATGAATACTTCCCAGTATTATACCCACAACAACAGCTGCCGCAGCGGCAATACTTGTGCCAATACTGATTATTTTCATGATGTTTGCTCCTTTCTGTCTTTTAGACTGTTCACGAAGCTGGCCATTAATGTACATTTCCTTGATGAGTATGTCGTCAACTTCACCAATCTGTTTTTCAAACTGTTCACGAGACTGACCTTTAATGTACATCTCCTGAACAAGTATGTCGTCTACTTCACCAAATCCCCTTAAAAGATCTTTTCCGTTCACGTTATACCCACCTCCTTTTCGAGATATCGTTTCAATTCTTTTCGCGTCCTCCAAAGAGATGTCCGGACTTTTCCTTCGCTGCATTCTAATGCCCTGGCTATTTCCGCTGTGGAATCCATTCGGAAGCATCTGCGCATTATGATAAAACGATCTTCTTCGGAAAGCCTGCGCAGAAATGTGCTGATGATCCTCCCAAGTTCCTTTGCTTCCACGATTTCTTCCACGCCTTTATCAGGTATGCAGTCTGCAAGCTCATCGGTAAGCTCCACCAGTTCAACCTGCCGTTTTTTTGCTTTCTTTTTTTCCAGAAGGTCCAACGCATGGTTCCTGCAGACTTTCATCAACCAGGCCGCAAAGCGCAAAGGGCGGACCGGCGGGATCGACTGCCAGGCAGTCATATAAGTGTCATTGCAGATTTCTTTCGAATCCTCCCGGTCGTACAGCACCCGGTATGAAATATGCAGCAATTCTTTTCCGTAGCTGCGGTCGGTTTCCAGGATAGCGTGCTCATCCCGGTTAAAATAAAGTTCAATGATCTCATCATCTGCAAGCTTGCGTATTACTTCCACTTTTTCACCCCCTCCATCCTATATGACGGAGATTCAATCTGCGCGTCACCAATTATTTCATAAAAAAATTTTTAAAGTGGTTCCAACGTCAAGAAATAAACATTCAGTAGTTTAACACCAGGATTAAAATGCGCAGAGGGGCAGAAAACTGCCCCTCTGTCATGTTGTGTTTCGTATGAGTATTCCTATTTCAGAAAACCGATTTGATTCATTTCCTCATCATGGATATGATATTATTCAATCCTTGTATATTCATTATTCACATACAGTTTCCCACTCTGCATATGCAAAACAATGTCGCACAGTTTCTCAACATCTTCCTTACTAAGACTTTATGCCTTAGATTCTAATATTATTTACCTTGTCTCAGCATCATAAAAAAGCTGCCGTCGCTTGGCGACAGCTCCCTTTCGGCTATCTCATCGTGAAGTTGAAAGATACTTTATAAATGTTATATTTATAACCTCTCTTCATTCATTTTGCGCGGCAGCGCTTATTCTGACGGATATCGGATTGCCGTGATAGGCTGATTCCCGGTCCGGACATCATTTTCCGACCGGCCTTTTCCGATAATTTCCAGGAATCTCTCCCGTACCGCATCATCAACGGTGAAAATTCTTCCCTCAATGTCAAAGACTCCATTGGAAGGCTCATAACTCAGATGAGCATATAAGCCTTCTTCTGTTTCGAAAGTAAGAGATACCTCTTCGGTATCCTCCTCCCGGTCTTAGAGGTTCGGACCCGTATTGTCACTGCCTGAAAATAAAGCGCAAAGCTCCGCGATCGTGTCTTTGTCTGTGGTAGGAAAGACAAGTTTTTCATCGGTGTCCTGTATTTCAACTGACACGCCTTTTTCAGGAAGTTCAAATTTCTCGAACAGAATAAGGGAACTCTCCCCCTCAGATATCTCTACCCTGTACCCATAGGCAATATAATATGCATAATGGCTGTCTCCTTTGTCCAATATGCATATGGCCCTGCTTTCCGGCCAGGCAGCCGCGTGATATACAGATTTTCCTATCCAGGAAGTCTTTTCGGAATAACCGACCGTTCCCATCAGCGAGCCAAGTTCATCTTCTGTATCCTGATAGAGTGGTATTACGTTGTCATCCGGGGAAACAAGCCGGAAACGGCTGAGGTCTTCATAATTTGCCGGCCAGTATAACAGATCCGGTTTCCCTTCTAAAGTAAACGAATGTGCGACAAGATCCTGGCCTGCAGCGATACACGCTGTCGGAAATGTTATGACGAGGCAAAGCCAAAGCACAATGAACACCGCTTTTACTGTATTCCTTTTTCTTTTGCGCTTTCTCAGAGAAACGACAGAGACTTCCATGCTAACGCACCTCCCTAACATACTTTATCTTTCCTAACAAGTATACACAATAACATCATTCCATATTTCTCTAAGAGACTTGCCATCAATACTGGCAAATTCAAATAAATCACGACAAGATTTAAAAATCTGAGAATTACCATAATCATCTGTTAGGTACGATGTAGAATTACCCGGATGAGTAATCCAATAGTTTCTCTCGTCATAATTGAAACTAATTTCATTTTGTTGTATTATTGCACTATGTCGAACCGCTTCATACGTTTTCCAACATGGATCATCATATCTAGGAATTACTATGCTCTTAATTGCATCTGCCAATAATACCCCATCCAATAAATATGTCCGACCACATAATTCTTCTAATGATTTCTGCGATTTAAAAACTGCATCAGTTGCAAAAAGACTATATCTGGAACAAAGAAAAAAACGATCCCAAATTAGTGTATAATACTCGGAAATATAAATGAATGTCAAAGAATAATTACTTTTTAGTTGTTTTTCAATTTCAAATATAGTCATTTTATTTCAAATACCACAGATTTTGCTGAGGCAGTCTTCTTCCGAACAAAAACCTAAAACAAAATGATTATGGAGGTCAGCTTTTGGGCACCTGCGAATAGCTTCAAGATCCTCCTGTATCAATGCGTCTGTAAATATCATCGAAGCTCCTTCTGGCTGCGGTTTACAGCACCTTCCAATAACCTGTTTTGTTGGAACCGATCCGCTGTATAAGCTTTTTGTTTTTCAGCATCGCGAGCAGTCGGGATATCGTTCTTTCTGATTTACCGGATGCTCCCGCCAGGTCAGCGTTTGTCATAGACGGTGACTGTTTCAATAATGACAGCATCAGCAGTTCCGCTTCGGTTATCCCGCCATTTATCTCGCCACTCTTTGGCGAGATATTCCTGTCATCTCTTGAGAACTCAAGAGTAAATGCCGTCTCTTCATTGATATATGAGACAGCGACATTCACTTCATTACATAGCGTATAGATCTTTCTGATCCCGGAGCCGAAGGTCTCAACATCTCTGCATAGATAAAGCGTTTTTGCAATCACTTCATTCCTCAGATAGGAACGGATATCCCGGGTATAAAAGTCGATCGGTTCGAATTCGTTCGCAAAGGATCCCGGGTTGCAGATAGAAATACGATTGGAGAATATATCTATTTCATGCTGAACAGATATATCGTACCGTGCGTGAGCGAAGCTGTTGATCACTGCCTCTCTTATGGCATCGATCGGGATCTCGGGAATCTCTTTCCGGTGGATCCCGTCTCCGCTCATTTCGACCCGCCAGCGAATGTTTTTTACGATATAAGTTACCGCCGCATCGATCAGTTCAAATATATTCCATTCTGTCCTGCCCATATCCAGAAATGTTTCTTTGTGATCGGTGGCGAAAACCGCCATTTTCAAAGCAATGGGCTTTCTGGAAGAGAACAGACAGACACCGGCATTTGTCAGATGGTTTCTGTTCAAGACACCGAGCTGATCAAGGATCTTCCGCTTATCGTATTCTATCTCGGGCAGCCTGCCGCAGGAAATAGCGGAATCGTAAAAAGCCTTTACGGTCTTGTCATCGGTGACGTCTATGGTCTGGTCGGTAGTTTTGTTTTCCCAGTTTTCCTCGTACTCCCGGCGGATCATGATCTTGCGAAGCTCGTAAGGTGACAGTTCTCTGTCTTCATCAGCAATGCGGATATAGTATCTCCCGAAAGCAGAATAGGGAACATCCTCTCCGGAAAAAGTTAGAGTGATGACCTCGATACCTTCTATTTCTTCAATATCTACAACGGGTATCAGCTGCGGTTTTATGGATTCATATACTTTTCTGGAAACATCACGGAGAGTAGAGTCTGTAATGGTAAAAGGACTGGGTGTACCATCATTCCTGAGGCCGAAATACACTTTCCCTTGTTTGTGCTTATTCAGCATAGCAGAAACGGACACCATGGCCTCATTCAGCTCTCCGGTCGTTTTCTTAAATTCCCTGTGTTCGTCCTCACGCATCATTTGACAGACCCTCCTTCCGATGTTCTATATTTTACCACGCATGGCGGAATAAATCAACTGTAATGGCGAGATAAATGGCGAGATAATAAAACTCAAAAATGTGTTTTATAATTTTAAGCGTTTTGCAAAAACGCGCAGCTCGCACATCGTGCGATCTCTGGGTTTGGGATGTGTTCCCAACAAGCCAATACTAATATTATTTACCCTGTCCCAGCATCATATAGATCTGTCAATTAACATTTTCGATAAACACCCAGCTTGTCTCTGTTCGAACCTCCCCCTGTACTAATGACAAAACGTTGCCATATGCATCATATGTGTATTCACAGATAATCTGTTTCTCATCGAATAATGCATCTGGTGCAGAATCCGGTGCAGCCATGATTTTCTTCAGTTTCTGTCCACGCTCGTTGTAGGTGTATATATAACACCATATCTTATTTCCATTAAATACGAGCTGTTCTCGTATCAGATGGCCTTCATCATCATACTCATATACATATTCGGCCAATTCTTCACTGCCGTTTTGGCTTTGATTGCTTTCATACACTAAAAGTCCGTCTGCATACTGTTTCAGATTCTTTGGCGTTTCCGTGCAAATAATATTGCCTTCATTGTCATATTCATAGCGGGTCCAATCACTTTCACTTGCGGTTCCGTCATCATTCAACTTCGCATACCATACAAGATGATCTCCTTCATATCTGCATTCCCAGTTTTCAACAGATTCAGAACCATCGCTGTAATGTTTTTCTTTTTGAATCAGATTGCCATGATCATCATATGTGTAATCTATTGTCGTTCCATCCACTAATCCGGCGATTTTCTGATACTCCCAGATTAGCTTCCCTTCCAGATCGTACTTATAACTGTGTTTATTTGTGAGTTCACCTTCTACATCATACACGCATTGTTCCAGTTGCCTGCCATCTGAATCATACAAAAAAGTGGATATTCCATCCAATTCCCCGTCTTTTGTATATTTTTCATTCCGAATAATATTTCCATCACTATCATAGTCGCGTTTAGATATGACGTAGTCTTCTCCATTATCATCCAAAAAATGTGTTACCAGCACAGGATTTCCTAATGAATCGAATTCATCTGCCCGTTCCCATATCACCACATGACCATTCGTTGTAGTCTTTGTTTCAGAGCACACCCACTTGCCATGCATTTCCGGATACTCTTTATGCTCTGGTTCCCCAGCAGGCTTTGATGCAGTCATGTATCCGCAATTTGTCATCAACAGAAAGAGTAAACTGAAAAGAAATATCAAATATCGTTTAAACATATAAACTCCTGTAAACACTGGCCATATACAGATACAGTTAAAATGATCTTATATATGGCCAGCGCTATGCTAAGACCTTAATACATCACCTTGACAATCTGGCTATACAGAAAACAAAAAGTAATCTTCCAACATATAATCTAAATCATTTGAAATCAACTTTAATTTCAGATTTTAATAATCTCTTTCCAGTCCAGTTCAACTGACTGTTCGTATAATTCCCTTGAAAGTTCTGAAACGTTTACACTTCTCTTATCAGAAACAGCTAATTGATCCGGATTTTTATCATAATGCGCATCATATACATACTGATCGACAATTACGAGTTCTCCGTTTCTGCTCAACTCATACTCTGTGGTGTAAAGCTCCATTTTCTCAAGGTAGCTCTCCTCAAAGAACAGACTGTTCTCATGCACAAAGATTACATACTCATTAAGCCCCAGCGTATCATCAAACAACGGAACCGCTTTTCCCTCTCTGATCGTGTAAACCTGCCGCATAAAGGTAACCGCAAAAGAGCCATCCTCTATATTATCATAGGGAAACTGTCCCTGACATGAAATAATCAGTTCCGGCAAACCATCTTTATTGACGTCATATAAAGCGCTAAAAACCCCCACCCAGCCAAGGTCTTCCGGATCTTCTGCATATTGCCAGTAATACTTTTTGTCATGTGCCAACGTATTCAAAAACCAAGGAATCCCAGCATCCGTAAACCCCGGGAAATGCTCTGCCAGATATTCTTTGCTGTGCGAGAGTGAAACCGGCATGAATTCCAGTGAACGAACGGCTTCTCCAACCGCGCGATACTCGGATATGACCTGCTCATAGATTTCCTTCCAGTCTGTTTGCATCTCGTTTGCACCTGGGCTGTTTGTCCCAGATTCTTCTGATTTGTAGTCTCCCGTCGATGGTGTGACAGTTACACACCCAAAAAGAAAAACACATAAAAAAGTAATAATTATAATATGCATGCCAGAACATGCATGCTCCATTTTACGCGATAATCCTGTCATAGCTTTACCTCGTATTCTTGTTATATAATAGAATCAGCCGCTTTGTATTTTTACTAAGTATTTGCGCCTTGACACCAGAAAGCCAGCCCCACAAATGTCAATACCCATCCGCAGAGAATCAGCATCTCTGAGATGTTTCCTGCGGAGATCCGATGCATTAGTTCCCTTCCTTCCAGGATATATGCCATATTTATATACTGTAGTTCCTTTGAATGTATAAAACGCAGAAATGATGTGATCCCTAAAGTCCCGACAGCTGCAAGTGAAGAAATCCGTGGTTCCCGGGTCTTTGATGAGATCAAAAGCACGGGCTGTGCCATGAGAAACATCATCAGTACACGATATGCCGTGAGCAGGATCAGATAGTCTCTGATCGTAACGGAAATGCGGACATCCTCCATCCAGGACAGACTCTGTACCGGAGCGTCAAGGGCATGGATAGGGTACAGTTCGCCCACTCTGATAAGATCCGTTAAATAGATCACCAACACTGTAAATAACGCATATAAGAGTGCTAACACCTCTTTTCTGAAAAAGAACGTCAGACCGCCTTTTTTTGTCAGATGCAGCATCGGCTGTACCCGGGATTTCTTCTCATAGGAAAACGCTCCTGACATCAGGAAGCACATGGCAAGGACGGCAGCTGCCGCGTATATCTGATATCGTGTGGATAAATCTTTCCCTTCTCCCAGCAGTTGTTTATAGCACTGCGGGTTCAATATCCAGCCGCATATACCCCGTTCCTCATATAGTTTTTCCAGCCGGCTTCGTTCTCTTTCCAAGAGATCCAGTGTTTCCTGACGCACATGGATACCCGAGATCCTGTTCTCCTCCATAAACCATGTCAGCTCATCCAGAATACCCTCTTCATACTGTTGATATAGTTCTTCATGCATACGAACTGCTTCCCGGATCTCTTCCTGTTCTTCACCGAAAAAAGAAACCGTCTTCGGATCATTGAAGGGTGCCGAAAGCTGTTCTTCCCGTATGTAAGCAAGATACTCTGCCCCTGCCACGTAAACCCGGGTCTCCGGGAGCAGCCTTGTTACCCCCGCTAAAAGCAATAAAAGGATCAGCAGACCATGCTGGATGAAAAAAGTTTTATAAACGCCTAATGAGAGCCTTGGCAGCAGCCGGAAGAGTCTGTCCCTGGTACGGAACATCAGGCCCTCCAGGGATAACAGGATCCGGTTTCTCTCCTTCGGCCGTTTAAAGCGATAAACAGCCGCAAGGCCTGCCATGGATCCCAGGATCAGTAATATTATGAATACCACATGACAAAGAGCTGCTGATACCGGAAAGCCCAGAAGATCTAGGTTCAGATATCCGCCATAGATATTTACTGTGTCCAGACAGGAGAATACATTCACGATCCGCAGAATGGCGCAGGCGCTCTGTATCGGGATCAGACGATAAAACAGATATTCCAGCAAGAATACAAAGCCGGAAATCATCATGGATACAGCTGCCGAAGATAAACTCTCCAGTATTACCCAAAAAAGGAGGGATACCGCATGGAAACTGATACAGCGGAGTATCATCAGAAAGATCAGAAACGCCCCCAAAGATATTGGGTATGACAGCTCCCGGAACAGACTGACGGACTGAACATATACAGAGGGATCCGGCATGCCATAAAGGGATGCCAAATAAAGAAATGAAGGACCATATACTGCAGCCATAGAAAAAAGCAGGGCCGGTATCAGGGAAGAAAGACGCAGCAGAAAAAGCCTCCCCCGTCCTGCTGCTGTGGTGTGGAGAAGTTCCCATAAATGATTTCTTCGTTCCACGGGAATGAGAAAGGTAAAGCATAGGCATAGAACCAGGATCAGCACGTCAGACACCGGGTTCGAGAGGAGGTCTTCTATAGCATCAGATACCTGCAATTCCGGCTGTACCCCGGATACCCGCTGATAATCCGCATCCGTTTTCCGGATATTCCGAAGGGTATAATAATTCTCTCTGGAAAACAGACTGATCTTCTGATAGATCTCCGCGTTTTCCCTGATTTTTTCAAGAAACTCCGGATAGGAAAGACATGCCTGAAGCTTTGGCATAACATACACTTCCCGTACATAATCCTGATAGCTGTAGTCATAAGATACAGCCTGGGACTGTTTTTCCTGGGCCTTTTCAAGGAGTTCAGCTGCAGAATGGAGGTCCAATTCTTTCAGCGTTTCCATCTGGCGGATATATTCTGTACGAAGGATCATCGCGTCCGTTTCCATTACGGCTGCAGAGCCTTCCCACTTGGCATGTTCATTTCTGATCGTGAAAAAGAGGCTGATCACTGCCGCTGCGATCAGTAAAGCAAAAGCCGCGGGCTTCAGGAGGAGTCTTCGGATCTCAGCCATCTTCCATTCCGCCTCCCATTACATCAAGATATGCCTGTTCCAGGGTTTCCTCCTGCAGCTCCCGGAGGATACCGGGGATCGGTCCTGACTTTACGATCCTGCCATCCTTCATCATCAGGACCTGATCTGCGATCTCCCAGATATCACTGACGATATGTGTCGTAAAGAGAATGATCCTATCCAATGACAGTTCATGGATATAATTTCTCAGCCGGATCCGTTCCACCGGGTCCAGGCCCGCTGTCGGTTCATCAAGAAGCAGGATCTCGGGATTCCCTAACAGCGCCTGTCCCAGCATCAGCCGCTTCTGCATGCCGCCGGAATATTCGGAGATCTTACGATGAGCATCGGACTGAAGGTTCACGCGCATCAGAATATCTTCGATCTGTACATTCGCCTGTTTCCTCGGAACCCCCTTCATTTCTGCCATATAGGATAAAAACATCCTGCCGGAAAACGCATCATAGAAGCCTTCCTGCTGGGGCATATAACCCAGTTTGGTCAGATAGCTTTTACCTAAAGTAATGATCTCTTTACCATTATAGAGCACTCTTCCTTCTGTCGGCTTCAGGTTATCCGTGATCAGGTTCATCATCGTGGATTTCCCTGCACCGTTCGGACCCAGAATCCCGTAAAGGCCATCATCAAAAGAGAAGCTGACACGGTTCAGTGCCTGTTTCTCTCCATAAAACTTAGACAACTTTTCAAGAGTCAGTGTATGGCGTTCAGTTTGCATAAGACATTTTGTACCGTAGCTCCGAGAAATGAAGATCCCCTTTCAAAAGATCTTCTTTTTTGAAGATCCGGATGATCTCGTTATCTGAATCATCAAAAGTGTTCGTAACAACATAGCTCTCAGACATACTTATACCGGAAAACGAAGGATCGTAGGTCAGTTGGCTGAAAGCTATTTCACAAACCTTCTCTCCATCCGGAGAAACAAACGTCACGGCAGAAGGCATCAACTCCTCCTCATTGACGAATTCCTCGATCACAAAGTTCTTCCCATCCCAGGTGATGAGACCCCCCGCGCTGCAGAAAGAAGTGCTCTCATCGTTTTCCGGATCATAACAACAGATTTCCTCATAAGACTGTTCTGCGTAGTTAAACGCAGAATAATAAATCATCCCATCCTTCACCGTATAATAGATCTGCTTGTCGGTAAGTGTAAGGATATTTCGGAGCTCATCTTTTACAGGATCATACCGATACAGCCGGGATTCCAGCCGGTCCAGGCCATCGTAAAATGCAATATCCTGAAAATAAACAAGCCCATCGTCCACCCGCAGCTGGTTTATGCGATGTTCTACACTCTGTTCATCCTCATCAGCGAATATCAGCTGAGCTTCCGCACCTGCTTCGATACTTCTTTTATAAACCCTATGATACTGATATCCCAAACTGCTGATCCCGGCAACAGCAATTACATACGCAGTATTGTCTGAAATAAACGATGCTTCAACGCCGCCCTGTCCACGGGCGTTATCAATTTTCAGCGCTCCCAGATCCTTATGATTCTTGCCGTCAGAATCTGCGCTGTACAGATGCGGCCCGTCCGTATGTGACGAATTCCATAGATAGATTTTTCCATGATACGACTGCAGCGTGTATGCACTGATCGAACTGAACATCGCGTTTCCGAATCTGGCATCACAATCTCCGGAATCATGTACACAGTTGGCTTTTCCACAGACTTTTACAGCAGAGCGAGCATTATCATCATAATAATACAGATATTCACTGTCATATGCAGGAACAAAGTAAAAACCATTATCTGTCTCTTCAAAGGAACAGGCAATCGACTTTGCAGTATTTGAGGAATCGTCACTGTTATGATCAGATCCCTTGTCTGGGCCACTGCACGAAACTAAAAATGTTATCTCTGCTGCTAATATTATCATAAAGAATGAATAATGAAATATCTTCTTTGAGTTCATGTTTCTTGACCTTCCAAAAATAAATTATGTTGACACGTATATTCTACATGATGTAAAATAAATATATAAGGAATATACTACATGATGTAGAATACGTCAAGAGGTTTAGTTAATGAAATCCAAAAATATGCAAATGGGGGATCTGGAACGCAGATTTGCCGATATAATCTGGGAGAACGAACCGATCACTTCTTCTGATCTTTCTAAAATCAGCGAAGAGATTTTGGATTGGAAAAAAACAACTTCGTTTACGGTACTCCACCGTCTTCAGGAGAAAGGTATTTTCAAAAATGTTCGCGGGACTGTGACTTCTCTTATGTCAAAAGAAGAATTCAAGGCTATTCAAAGCGAGCAGTTCGTTACGGATCAGTTTGAAGGCTCCCTGCCTGCTTTCATCGCGGCATTCAGCAGCAGGCAGACGCTAACAGAGAAAGATGTCCGTGAATTACAAAGAATCATAGACGCTTACGAGGAGAATAATTCATGACAGTTATATTGCTCAAAGTCCTTCAGATGAGCTTTGAGGCATCGTTACTGATCGCAGTTCTTCTGTTCTTCAGGGTCATTTTCAGGAAACTGCCGAAACGTTTTATGACAGCTCTATGGATCCTTGCAGCGATCCGGCTGGTCATCCCCTTTGGGATACCTTCTCCAACCAGCCTGATTCCGGAAGTATCTGAGGACTGGATGTTACATGTTCAGGTAGAAGGATACTTTTCTGATGAAGGCAGGCCCGGGATCGCTGAAAATAATGACAGCGGTCTTGCAGATCTGTCCATGGAAACATCCACGAATCCCGCACATCCCATACAAGGTAAAAGCAGTCTGTCACAAATATACAGTACCGATAAAAAATCTTTAAGTGGAAACATAATCGGCAAGGTAATTTCGATATGGAGCTTTCTATTTATAATCTGGATTACCGGTGCGTGTGTTCTTATACTGCATTTTGCTGTCAGTACGCTGCGTATTCGAAACATGATCCACACGGCACGCACTGTTTCCCGTGGAGTTTATGAATGCAGTACCGTCCGGACAGCCTTCGTCACGGGACTTCTTTTTCCTAAAATTATTCTCCCTTCGGGAATGACAGAAACCGAGAAGCGATTCGTAATCGCTCATGAGCAAATGCATATCAGACACAGAGACCATATCGGGAAAATCGCGGCATATCTGATCCTATCAGTTCACTGGTTCAACCCATTCGTGTGGGCTGCATTCATCTGTTATTCCAGGGATCTGGAATTTGCCTGTGATGAAAACGTCACTTCCAGGCAGAACGCTGCCTATAAGAAGGGTTACGCTTCTGTCCTCCTTAAGCTATCTAATTCGGGACAGTTTTTTCTTCCGACAGCTTTTGCGAAGCTTTCTGTAAAAACCCGAATTAAGGTGCTGCTTTCCGAGAAAAAAAGCAACAGGACCCTTTATTTATTTGCCGGTCTTGCTGTCCTTGTCATCATTGTCTGTTTCATGACAATCCCTGTCAGAAGCGATCCGGTATCTGATCCTGCAGCCAGCATTTCGGTGGCCTGCAGTTCTAATTCTGAACATAAAATCCAAGGAACGGAAAACCCGGAGGAAAATGAAACCAATGAATTCAAAGGATTCTTCTACTGGGGTGTCGATATTGTCAGGCAGAAAATCTACAGGCTCTTTTATTTGCCAGATACCACACTCCCGGTACAGGAGCGTATCTTTGTATTAGACCCTTGTTCTGTAGACAATTATACCGTCCTTACCGAGGGACTATACTCCGGAACCTTCGTCGATATTCAAGGAACTCTGCACTTATCCGATACATATGACATGAAAACACTTTCCCTCTCATCCCTCAGGATCGCGCCGGAAAAGGTGATCTCCCTAGATATGGAGATAGATCTTGAAACGCATTCATATCTCGAAGAAAAGCTGGGGATATTAATCATTTATGAAACAGAAGATGATGCCTGGAATTGTATTGAGGAGAGATGCAGCCCGACACTCAGTGAGGAAATGCTGCTTTTCGGAATGACACTGAAACTCAAAGAAAATCATGATTCAGAAGATAGCCTGGAACTCCTGTGTACGCGGGATGCTTCCTTTGAAGCCGGGCGTACTTTGGAAACAGGTTTTGTATATCTGATCTTTGGGGAAACACAAAACTTTGAAAATGTCTGTTATCCGGAAAGTATCATTGAACTGCCACCCGGAGAGACAAGTATTCGTCTGAATATTTCAGAGAACCCCGTGCTGAGCAGGGTTGGAAAAGAACCCTGCAAAATTATCTTACAGTATTTTTCTCAGAATCCTGCCGGAAAAAGTACGTCAAAAACAATCAGTTGTCTGATCAGTTCTGATAATTGACCACGTTGATTATACCTATATTCTGATGACGGATGCCGGGAACGGAGTGCGGCGCTTCAGCGCTCACTTCGATCCCGGCGTTTTGAGCAAATCTAAAAGTTTATCTTTGATTGTATGATTTGCACATATTTATCTGTGAGTTACAATGCCAAATAAACACAGGATTCCAATCGTATAAAAATAATTAGTCTCGTCAGATGTTGCTAACTTTTCCACATGATAAGGATTTGCTTCGAATCCCTTCGGACGCATTATTAATCCTTATCAGGTAACCTCTGGTAACACATCCGCTATGTTAATGAAAGCGCAGTCAAAATGGCTGCGCTTTCACTTTATAAATTGTATGGCTCCAATCCTTTTTCTTTACTACTTTTTACAAGTCCTGTGGATTATTCGCCGACCGCACAAACGAGATCAATTCATTCCCGCAGTATGTGATATCACCGATCACCCCTTCTTCCAGCATCTTTGCATCTTCTGTCGAACACAACAACGAAAAGCTGGTATTATCTTCCCGTACAAAAGTAACCGTGATGTTTTCAAGCACCGCAGAACCGGGACCTCCGGAACCTGCCTTGCTGATGTGCGTAGGCACAGCACTGAGACGCTCCGTAACCGCAGCAACCCGAATATTTTTTTCTGTTGTGTTCTTCTTTTTTTTCAGAATTACGGCAATGATCACTGCGGAAATAAAAACTGCGCCGGTAATGTACAGCCATAAATGACTGTTATCAGCGGTTTTTACATCTTCTTCTGAAGCTGCTGCTTCTTCTGGTCTTCGCCCATATCCGACAGGCAATTGAAGCTCTTTTTCAACGATCAACGGTTCTATGATGTCAGGATCATCCAGATATGCTTCGTATCTTACCACTACTGTAACATTTTCTTCTTCAGCATCCTGCCGCTCAAACCGGACAGCTGCCGGACTGGACGAAGCATTCCCTAAAACCGTTCTTTTTCCCGGTTCCAGACGGAACTTTTCCTCTCTGCTGAACACAAGTCTGTCATCAGCTGACTGATTCTCTACAGTTACGGTAAGTGTGCCGTCTTTTACAGCTGTATTTCCGACATTTTCTCTTATGATTTTTATATAGGCAATCTCACTTTCATCCCGATCATGAACTTCATGAGTTTCATAGAACATATAATATGTATGATTCTGCGGCTCGTTGATCACTTCCACAAGCATGGAAATATTCGCTTCAGCACTTCCCACTTTTCCGGCTGGAGGATCCAGGCTTTCCGCATATATGGGATACACAAACCACGCCGAGAGCCCTAGCAAGATACAGCATATAATAGACAACCCTTTTATGATCCTTTTCTCCAGCATTTCGGTCATCACCTTTCTCATCCATGAAATAAATCAACTATACCTCGTTCACCATGATATTCATATTTATTGATCCAAAAACAACTATAATAATCATAAAAAGAGTTTTAGGAATATGTTTCATAGTTATCATCTCCTCATATCAACTGTTAGTTCACGAGACTTCTCCATGGTCGACGCTAAAAACGGGCCATATGCATCCAGGATCAAAACGTTTCATTATTCCCTCTTTATCCATATCATTTCAATATATTCTGTATCATTATTCGTGTTCCTATTTATTGTATAAAGGTAACCTCGGGAGGACGTATTCCGTCTTTATCATATCTGATGGACACAGTGTAATCGTGATCCAGGAAACCGATCTGATTCATTTCTTCCACCAGCCAATTTTCTCCGCTATAATGCAGTTCATGCTGATATTCAAATATCGACACGAGCGCAATGATCTTTCCCTGATATACAACGGGGTAATAAACATGCTGCCTGTGCTGCACCAGGCCATTATTTGTTTCCTCATACAAATAGAATGGCGCAGAAAATGATACCATCGAAACATCAAGTGTATCTCTTGGCGGGATCTGCATATGGATCGCACCAGTCAGGATCTCCTCGCTGTTTTCTTGCAGGAAACACTCAATATCCTTTTCATTCATCAGATCTAATTCCGGTTCCGATATGTTTTCTGTGACAATACCGCCGCTTTCGGAAGGCAGTACGGTAGAATTGGAATCGTCCGTTTCTTTTTCTTCATGCTGTATCATATCAACTTCCGAATTGTATTCAGCGCTTGCTTCCGGCTTATTCGTTACTACCACTACTGCAACGATGAAAAAAACCATAATAGTCAAAATAATGATGCTTTTTCCTGGTTTCTTATATTTCAATATCCTCATGATCCTCTCCTTTACATTTTCATGCCCGAAATGAAGTACCGCAGGATTATTTGAGTTCTTTCTGATTGCCTGCAGCAAAGTCCTTGAGTACCGGATCCGTTCCTCGTCAGGAAGCATCTCCAGTAACCGCTCATCACAAGCAGTTTCAATATCATATGAAAACAAATAAAATGCCAGCCAACAAAAAGGATTAAACCAGTGAAAGATCAACATGATCACGGCTGTTGCCTTCAGTATATGATCACCATAATTCAAATGGGTTCTTTCGTGATTGATCATATGATTTCTTTCAGTTTCATCTGCCCAGGCAGGAACATAGATTCTGGGATGGACAATACCCAGAATAAATGCCTCTGTGTATGCATCCGTAAGAAATACCTGATTCAGGATCGGTTCTGCCGAAGAGAGTCTTTTTCTAAGCTTTATCATTCGGATGAACTCGATAAGCAGCAATACTGCAGCTCCTGATGACCAGATATAAAAGCATACAATCTTCCCCATACCAAAGAATCGCGTGTTCAGCGTTATTTCATTTGAGAATGGATCAACTTCTCCTATACTCCCAGCCTCAGCATACATTTCGTTGTCTTGCTCTGTGATTATAGTAGTGATGCTGTTAGCACTCCCTGAATCCGAAAACATACTTTCGGCTGCAGAAAGAGGCACCAGCCTATATACGGAAAACGGCGCAGAAATTCCCCATGGACAGAAAAACCTGAAAAGAACAATCACCCAAAGATACATCATCCATTTCTTTGGCAGTTTTCTGCCCAATACTCTTACCATCATGACTACAGTAACAGCCGCGCTTCCGGTAATAGTTGTATATAAGATCCATCGAACGATGCTTTCTTTCACAGCCAACTCCTTTTTCGGCAGCCCTTTACGGTCACTTCTTCTTCAACGCTTTTTCAGCTTCATTTATGAGCTGATTCAGTTTTTCAATATCTTCTTCTGACAACACCGCTGATGATGCAAATGCAGTTATAAATGCAGGCAGAGAGCCACCGTAGGCCTCTTCAATATATGCATTACTCTCCTTGCTGTAGTAGTCATCTTTCGAAATCAGCGCACGAACTGTACCTTTATCATTGACAAAGATCCCTTTCTCCTGCAAACGCTTTAAAACTGTATAACTGGTGGTCTTCTTCCAACCCAGTTCAGCATTTGCGAGATCGATCAGCAGTCTGGATGTCAGCGGCTCTTCCCGCCAGATAATGTGTGCGAATTTTCTTTCTTCATTCCCTAAACGATTCTTCATATAATCCTCGGCTCTACTAAAATTGAATAATATAAGAAATACTCTAAACAAAGTCTATAATTATAGTTTGAAAAAGTCAAGCTTCATCTGTTTTCATTGAGAACAGCTGTTGCTGTCCGATATCGATATATCGTACTAACACATGCTGCACCGCAGCGATCCGCTCCTTGAGTCACAAGACAATAATCCATGTTCAGTTTTTTATATGTTAGCAGATTGATATAAAATCCTTGTGTCGGAAATACAAAGGCTTGAAACGAGGATAAATAGTTTACATAGGGATCGTCCCTCATCTGAACAGACTGTTCCGGTTCATCATTATAAATATCAATATCTCTGCCAGCAGAAATAAAATGAACGCCAGGTCTGCTGTCGTCATCAGGATAATCAATCACCACCTGATAGCCGCCATCTAAAAAATGATATCTGTTCATTTCATCTACCAGCCAGTCAGATACACAGTACTCTATATCAACATTAATTTTATATACAGATACCAAGCCAAGAATCTGATCCGAGGTACCGACTGGATAATATATGATATTATCGAGAATCACCAGCCCATTTACAGTGGAACTATATGCCTTAAAGGGGGAGAATACTATAATCGAATTCGTATCAATATCATCTGTTTTATAATTAAACGCATTGTTCAAAACAGCTGATATTACATCATCCTTCTTATCTTCAATATATGCATTAGCCTCATCTTCTGTAACAGCAGACGTGCGATATTCCTCTTCAGACGCCTGAGCAGTTACAGTATTCATTAATAAAAGAACCAGAATAAACAGCGCGATGTATTTTTTCATGCACACTCCTTTCTCGCTTAAAATAGTGTTTATACTTGTTACTACATGAGACAACTCATTATCCGGTTACATCAATTAAGAATTTCTGTAGTAATAACCGCCACATATCACCCCCTCTTTTTTTGTTCATTATATTTCTCACTATTAACTCTCATTTCCACCTCAAAAGATTTCATTTGTAATTCCGAGAACTGCCTGATAAATACAGACTCTAGCCCTTTATATGACCATTGCCGCAATATATCCAATGCAAATCCAATGGCAAAAAGCAGCATACTGTCTAAGACTGCAAACAGGAAATATCCGGTTTGTGACCAGTCATCCCACCAGTAGTCATTTGCCAAAAGAAGCGAGATACTGATAACATTAAAATGAAAAATGTATATACCCATGGTGGCGGATGCAAGCCGTTTCAACAGTTTCCCGGAGATCTTAGATGAAATCCTGATGTTGTTCATGATTGAAAAGCATATCAGCGCGAAGATAATACAGCAGATATAAGGCTGCATAACACTGATATAGGAATATGCCCCTGGGTTTTCATACTCCGCGGCACACGCATATCTCCAGTAATATTCATACGTAAAATATGCGGCAAGATATGCTCCTGCACATATAATCAACTTAATCCAGCCAATCCTGATCTTATACTTTGAGAAATAACCTCCGATAAGGTAGCACATGGAAAACTCCAGCATCCTGTTGGATATCCATATAGACGGCAAATATTTCGTATATGCCAGAAGATTCATGAATGCAAGAGTCGATGCCAGGCAGAGATGTGTACTCCTTGTCAATCTGGGCTGAACAAAATGCTTGATCAATGGAAGAAACAGCAGAATAAAAATACAGTATGCCTGAAGATACCACAGGTTTTCTCCGCTGAGCCAGTTTGGCAGGTTAAACAACGGGTGATACGATTTATATGCCTCAAACGGAAAACAATATTTCAGCAGTAAAAAATTAATGACCGTCAGGATGATCCCGTAAAAAAGGATGGCATAAAGCACCTTTCCTGCAGTGCGTACTCTATCAGTAAAAATGATTGTACGTTCATAAAGGAAATATCCTGTGATTAGCATAAATATGTAATTCCCGCCATTACCGAAATGGCCATAGCAGAAATCCATCACCAAACTCAAGGCAGAAACTTTGCCTGGAATATTATTAATGAAATCATAGAAATATGTCTCATTGGAAAACCCGGCGGTCAATTCCACGAAGTGGTTTGGAGTTTTGTTTCCAAAATGATGAAACAGGATTATTCCGAGCATAGCCAGGATTCTTAATAAGTCAAGATTAACTCGTCTTTTCATCATATCTGCCTCTTTAGTGATTGATTACATAATAACTCTACAATTGTAATCTATATATAGACTACATCTGTAGTTCTCTGCTGTCAAGTAGTTTCTAAATTTATTTATCAATATCCTTGTAATGATATATTTTTTAGAATTTTAATAGTGATTAATATATTTCTGCTGCTTCTTTTCCCGCTGGTCCTGCATCCGAACAAAGCATACCTGGAGGCAGAAAGAACGCGCCTGACGATCCGCTCGGTGATCGTGACGCTTTCTTTCTTGTGCCTTGTGATTCTAGTTAATGTGTTCAGGGATAGATTCCTGTATGCTTTTTCCGCCGTTTTCCTGCTGGCAGGTATTTCGAGAATAACCGGAAAAATAGTGTATAACAAAAGCCATGATTTCCGCATTCATTTTCCTTAGAAGTGGGTGACTGTTTGGGTGATTCAAAAATAAAGATGTTGTGGGACACTCCTTTCCTGAATTCTTTATTCTTTCCAACTCTCACACGCGAAAGGTCACGAGTTCGATCCTCGTTGTCTCCATAAATTAGAAGGTACCAGGTACCGTGAAGATTCTGTGAACTCGCAGTGTTCACAAAAAGTTCACGGTACCTGGTACCTTTTAGGTATGTTGGGCAATAATTCATGCTGATTCACACCCGAATTATTGTCTCGTTATATTAGGATTATTCGTTTTTGCAATAATTTCCCGGCGAAGTGAAGGATTGAAGCAATAATATCTTGCATTCTTCCTGAGAATTATTGCTTTTTTGTTCTACAATGATTGTTCCTCTCCAGATTTACAGAGACTGGTCTATATTCTTTTTTAGTGCCGCATGCCCTACAGACAGCCACACGATAAACGGGAAGATGCACCACCATCTCCCCTGGCCGAGACCTAAGAATAGCTCCGCGGAAGAAACCGGGATCAGCGGCGAGACCCATTGGAAAGCTGATAATCCCAGAACCACAAAGAGCGCAGGAATCACCAGTACCGCCGTACCCAGAAGGTAGGACATCCGGACGTTCGGCACATCATAAGAAAGGCACAGGACCGCATAGCCCACAGGGATCAGCATCGCGAGCCGCGTCCCATAGAGGATCGCGAAGAAACCCCGGATCGAGACGTTAAACGGAAACTCCGCATAACAGGACAGATTCCGTACCGGGGCGTCCAGGATCTCCTTTCCATAGAGAGAAATATACTGGGTCAGTTCTCTCAGCCACACAAATCCCCAGACAAAGACTGCGGAGATCACCATCATGAAAAGCTTCCTGTGGAACAATGGTGCCCGGCCATACTTCAGGGAGCGGAGCATGGGGACCACACCCGACTGCCGCTCATAGGCATTGATCCCGACGCATAAGAACACCATGAAGAGGATCGCGATCATGGCGTTCAGCCGCTGGCGGTTTACCGGAGCTTCGCCGTAGAAAGCGTTAAAGTCCGGTTCATAGATGATCCAGGGTTCGAAGTTTTCCTTTGAACCTTTCTCCCTGAGTTCTGAGATCTTCTCTTCCAGCATATCCAGCGCATGGAGCAGTTCAAAGGGGTTATTCGAGTTTTCCGCGTTTTCCCGGGCACGGGCAAGATAAGTGTCCGCATCTGCCGTGCAGCCATCCACATCCGTCCCGGCATTCATTTTCTTACTACCAACCGGTCCTTCGATATCCCGGACATACATATAATATGTCCGCATATCCTCCGGGATCATCGTCCAGACAGCGTAGGATAAGGAACCGCTCGCAAGGATCAGCACTGCCAGAATCACGATGCCAAACTCCAGGAACAGTACCTTATACCCTTCCCACATCCCGATCGTAAAGCGCCGTCTTACCGCATCCAGTACCGTATCCACCTTGAGGGTGATCCTGGACAGAAGATCCCGGTTCCCCTCCGGATACCGCTTCGCCTGCATACGGATGCAAAGGTATGTAAAGGCGATCAATAGAACGGGCAATAATGTCAGCATCATCTGACGGTTCCCGATGGGGAAGCCAAAGAAGTCAATATTCAGGTATTCCGTATATAAAGCTGATGTATGTACATAGGAGAAAAGGTTCAGATACTTAAACAGGTTAAAGATGCTCTGTACCGGAAGAAAGGTAAAAAGCGCGTATTCCGCACCTAATACCGGCAGCAGCGCCGCCAGAGACAACTGGGCATTGGAGACGGAGCCCATGATAAACCACACAAAAAGACCGATGAATAATCCGGACAGGATCTTTACCCCGGTATACAGCGCGATCCATCCGCCGATAGTACAGCGTACCGTACAGGTCCGGAAGCTTTGTACCGACTGGATCGGTCTCAATAAGTCCGTATGTCCGCCCTGCAGCATACAGGAAAGCGCTAACGGAAGGAGGTTCAGTAAGAGGACAGAAAGGATAGATACCGTAAGAAGGATCAGTACCCGGTGGATACCCAGCATCCGTCTTCCGCCCTTCGCGGTTCGGATGATGCTCCAGAGCCCCTTCTTCCGTTCCTCTAAAAAGGCCATGACAAAAATGGTAAGAAGCAAGAGACCGAAGTAATCGCCCAGTCTGAAGTCCAGCCACTTTTCGACCCCGGTGTTGTTCCCGAAACGGACCTCTACCGGGTCGGTACTCCCGTTCAGTCCCAGGAGCCTACCAAACTCTTTTGCGGTCTTCTGAAGATTTCTCAGGGAGAAGCTGTTCTTCTTTCCGAAGATACTGGTTTTCGACTGCTCTTCCGTCTGCTTCTGTACCTTTTTCAGGTAATCCGTATAGCATGCAATGTATTCCGCGTCCTCCGAAACTTCATGCAGAGTGTCGACATACATCCACAGGGTCTCATTGAACTTATCCGGGTCTTCCTTCATTTCCAGAAGATACGGGAGGTGCGCAATGGCTGCTTCTATTTCCGCGTCATCAGAAAAAGCCGGCGGCAGTTCGTTTCCTTCCCTGTCCCAGCGTATGAAATGATTATAACTGCTGTACACATCTGTAAGAAGCTGTTCCTCTGCTTCCGCAAGGCGCAGTATCTCCTCCGGGTCCTTCTCTTTATAGCGTTCTGTGAGTTCCCCTTTATACGCACCGAGAGCTACCGCGCGTTCCAGTTCCCCCGGGCCTATCCGTGTCATCAGTGACCCCAGGAACAATACCCCGGACAGCACTGTCAGAAGGAGCAGAATGCCGAGACGCCCGGGATTTAAGAATACCCTCTTCCACTCGCCCATAGCTCACCTGCCCGTTTCTTCCGAATCCGCATCCAGATAATACAGGTACACATCCTCTAAACTGACATAGTGTGCTACCGGCGTCCAGCTGTCCGGGATCGAATCGATCAGCTGCTGCGGCGTATCCGTCTTTATGAGCTTCCCCTTCTTCATGAGCAGCACCTGGTCGGCAATGGATTCGATATCACTGACGATATGGGTCGCAAGAAGCACGATCCGGTCCTTACTGAGTTCTTTGATGAAGTTCCGGATCCGGATCCGTTCCCTCGGATCCAGGCCGGCAGTCGGCTCGTCCAGAAGCAGAACCTGGGGCTCCCCCAGAAGTGCCTGTGCAAGCAGGAGCCGCTGTTTCATACCGCCGGAAAAGCTGATTGCGGTCTTATGCTTCACATCCGAAAGGTTTGTCAGTTCCAGTACCCGCTCACATTCTTCCCGAAGCTCCGCCCCTTTCAGACCCTTCAGCCGTCCTATATATGACACAAAGCTTTCCGCGGTCATATGCTCATAGATCCCCTGCTGCTGCGGCATGTAGCCCAGCACACCACGGAACTTATCCGCAAGCTCCAGGATGTCCCGCTTACCATACAGAATCTGGCCTTCGTCTCTTTGGATATTGTCCGTGATCAGGTTCATCATGGTGGACTTGCCGGCACCATTGGCACCCAGGATCCCATAAATACCCGGTTCAAAGCGCATGGTAAAATCCGAGAGCGCTGTAAGATCGCCATAACATTTGGTCACATGAAGTAAAGACAGTGTGCGCATATACTGCAGCTCTCCTTTCCAATGCAGAATCCCTTGTCCTTCATCAGATCAGGGAACATCATTGGCCTGAATCCAATATTCCTCCCTACGCCAAATAATATCCAATGTTAAAGTATACTACAAAACAATACAACTATGATTACAAATTTATTCCACAGTATTTTCCTCATATATACATTATTGTCTTAAATTGCCATTTGATTCAAAAATTCTATAATTTCCTGTTACAGTTTATTCACGCGAAGACAAAGTGAGGATGCGTCAAACTTGTTTGCAAGCGTCCGAGCGCGTCCGCGGAGTCAAATACCCCACTCCTCTGGGGCGGACAAGCTTTGAAAGAAGCCAGGATATGCCCCGCTGTTTACGGCGGGGTATTTGACTCACCCATCTCATCTTTGAGATACAATGTGATTTCATCACTGACAGTTATATCTTCTCCATTCAGTGTACCCGTTACTTCTAAGCGGAACTGTGTCATCCCATGATCGAAGTTCCCGGGTATCAGCTCTAAACCACCTAAAGAGTTAGGACCCTCAACCGGGCCGCACGTTTGACTCGGGAATTTACCTCCACGCCCACCGTAACCCGCAGCTGTGAGCGGATAAAACTTTCCGTTAAATGCAAAACGCACATACACAAACGTTCGATAGTTCAAAAGATTGTAGTCTGTATTATTCAGGAAGCTGATCGCATATGTATAATTCCCAAGATTATCAATGGAATCGATATAGTAGCTGTCACCAATCTTTTCAGCGTTCAGTTCGAGCTTTACCCGAAAAGTGTTTTCTTCCTCGCTATCAGAAGTTTCTGTCGAATCTTCTGATACTCCTGTATTTATGTCCTCCTCTTCAGGTACAATGGCCGTTTTCTCTTCCTCCGCATTCGTATAAAGCAGCTTCGGCTCACCGCCGCGCACCGGATAGGCCATCAGCCATTCCAATTCTCTGCTGACGCCTAATTCGCGGAAGATATAATATATAGAATCCGCATCCGAGCCTGCAAGAATGCGTGTTATTGCAGCTCCATCTTTACCAGTCATTGTGTTTTCTTCTGTGCATTCTGAAAGCACATTTCCATCAAAGTCCTTCACGGTAAGCGTATACCTGGTCCGGTCTCCATGCGGATAAGAATAGCTGATGATCTTTCCCTGATCGATTTCGGAACTGGTTCCAAGGCCGCTCAATTCTGCCTCCATCGGAATCGATTTGCTGATTTCTCCGGTTGTCAAATCCAATACACAAGCTTCATTCACAGAGTAAAGATCACTCATTGTGGAAATGATCAGCCGGTCCCCGTCCGGACAGAAATTCCATAAAGAGAAGGGAACGTCAGCATCGTACAATGCTTCTGTTTTTTGTTTTTGAATATTATAGCGGTAGACGCGTAACCTGGATGCCTGTTTCCACTCTTCTCCTTCTTCCCGCATTTCCTGGGTTGTGATGGAATAATACACCTCATTTCCGGAAATGCAGAAGTATAATATACCGTTGACCTCCTCCTTCAAGAAGGTCTGATCTTTCTTCGAATCAGTCAGAGAATACGCCCGAAGCATCAGCTCCTGACGGTATATTCCCGTTTCAATTGTACTATTTGCACCGCCAACGATCACATAATCGTCCGTATAATCCACGTAGCGGTTTCCACTGATCATCTCGCTGCGTTGTTCTTCCGGCAGGAGCACACGTACTACTTCCCGTCCGGTGCCATCCAGATTCATCCGGTACAGGCATCGCCCATCATATTGTCCATTACTTGTTTTCCGGTCCGCGATCCAATAGATTTTTTCTTTTTGTATTCCCATGCCGAATACGGACTCCCCTTTACCCGCTGGCACAGCATTACAATCTTCTGAATCATGTGTGCATTCCGGCTTTCCGCAGAGGACATTGCTGATACCAGAAGCTTTATCATAATACATAAATTTCTGATATCCATCCTTCTGTACACCGGACAGAAAGAAAATCGCATCCTCGGTGGTATACAGTTCTGCCATCATATGTACATTTCTTGGCATAGCATTCTCCGCGTCTTCTATAATATCCGAAGCGACAGAGGATCCCGGCGATGGCACAAGCTTCAGGATCACCGCCACAAGAACGGCAGCCGCTGCCAGAGCCAGGAGAGCCGGCACCAGTGCTCTTCTCTTTTTCTGACCGGCGGACAGATCTTCAGGTGCAGCGTCTTCCCAAAGGACATCCGCGTTTTGCCTTTCAGGTACCGGAGTTGCATCTTTCGTGATGCGGCTTTCACTCTTGCTCTTTATGACGTCAAAGACCAGATCGTCTCTGATCTCTCCAATCGCTTCAAGAAGATCCATGCTGCTCATATTTTAATCCCCTCTTTCAACAGTTCACTTTTTAACTGGGCCCTCATACGCTGCAGGATCGTGGAGATATTCGTCTCGCTGATTCCATACGCCGCCGAGATCTCACGAATACTGTCAAACAGCCAGTATCTTCGTATGAAGATCCTTCTTCTGTCTTCTGTCTGCCTGCTGAGAAAGCCTTCGATCAGCTCTGTCAGCGCCAGTTTATCAATGTATTCCGACACATTATCGCCGCCGGACAAGCATTCAGAGAGCTCCTCCAGAGCCTCTGCGGCTCTCGTCATTTTCCGTTTTTTCGCACTGTAGTTCTTATACCTGTCCAGCGCCAGATTGCGCGTGATCTTTCCAAGATATACGGACAGCTTCGCCGGTCTGCGGGGCGGGATGGAATCCCACGTCCGGAGCCAGGTATCATTCACGCACTCCTCCGCATCCTCATGATTGTGCAGGATACGGTATGAAATGCTGTGGCAGAAGCTGCCGTATTTTGCCGATATTTCTGTAATTGCCTTCTCCGATCTCTGCCAGAAAAGCTCTACGATCATCCTGTCATCCATTTTGAACTTCCCTTTTGCTGCTGAATATATTGGTCCTTCATACATTATATACGAGAAATGGTATGGCTTTGTCACAAATAAAAGAGAGCTTCCTGTTTTTTTGCAGGAAGCTCTCCGGATAATCTTTATTGAATTTCAGTACCGTTCCACGATCTCCCCTGTTTCCAGGTTCCGTGCGAATCTCCTGACGTAGGACCATGCCAGCACCTGCATGAAGCGTACCGTGGTATGCGGGATGTTCTCCATCGCGACGGTCCGGAAATGGTACTTTCCGTCCACGTTTTTAATGTCGCCGATGTAGCATTCGCTGCCCTCCGCGTAGATGATGTCCGTGCGGTCGCACGGGAAGCCGAGCATTTTCTCCGCCTTGTCGCAGCCAGCGGCGATGATCTCTTCGTCCGACGGTACCGGGCAGCGCATCGCGTAGAGCCTCCGCTTCCAGTCCTCGATCCTCCGTTCACGGGTCATCGGGAAGCTGCGGCCCCGCATCGGGTCATCCGGCGCGACGCCCGGCGCATCCTGGTTGATCGGGAAGATCCCGACCATCTCCGTCGTACCGGAAACGTTTACGATCGGCAGGTCGTAGCTGTGCATCAGCTCGACCTTTTCCTGCGTCATCCCGTAGAAATTCATAATGATGCCCGCGGTGTCGCCCATCTGCGCGCAGGCCGCGATATGCTCATGGAACCTTCTCGTAAATTCCATCGCAAGCTCGCCGTAGTGAGAGTGCCCCGTGATGTACACGCGGGAAGGATCCGTCGGGAAATCGTGAAGGACTTCCTGCAGCATGTCGTAGTATACTTCATTGACGTCCGAATCCTCGTCCGAATAGATCATCGCGATGAATTCTCCCTGGGCGGCCTGCTCGATCATGTACTGGTAGAAGGCCTCCGCAAGCAGTCCGACCGGGCGGAAGATCATCATGACGGGATACCTTTCGGCAGTTTCCGTATACGCTTCCATCGGGACAAAGCAAAGCCATTTCCGGCCTTTGGTCTCACGGATCTCGCATCGGACGCCCATATCCTCCCAGAGCTTCAGAAGTGCCGGGTCGTCCACGTCTGTGAAACGGGTCATCAGGCTTCTGGCATTCATGAGATGCATGCCGGCTTCACTTCTCTGAAACTTTTCAAGGTTAAAGTCCAGGTTTCCGGAAAGGTATTTCGCGTCTCCCCACTCTTCTTCATATGGATAAGTAAAGCATCTGTTCATTGTACTTTCTCCTTCACGTATTGATTCGCTTCATAGAAGTATTCATTGTGAGCGCGATCCGGAGTCTCCTTCTATCCGCTGCATTTATTCTATCACAGGCGGCTTCCTGCCGCAAATCAATCGTGAACCGCTTTTTCAGTTTACAGTGCTGTCTGTCCGAGTAACACCTGGACTTCAGGAAGCTTCGGCGGGTTTAAGGGAAGCGGGAAGCGTGAGATCGCAACAGCGGAGCACGCGCTCGCAAAGCGCACGAGCTCCTCGTCATTCATGCCGTGCAGCAGGCCATAGACGCATCCAGCCTTAAAGGTATCCCCGGCGCCCAGTGTACTTCTGACCTCCACAGGGAACGGCTTCATCCTGTGGATCTCTTCGCCGCGCCGCGCATAGAGCATGTCTCCGGCTCCCTGGGTGATGATCGTCAGGCCGTCCGTTTCCGCCTGCATCAGCTTCATGATCTCCTCGGGAGTTTTGTCACTGTAGTGCTCCGAAGTGCACTCCTTTGAGACCACGTTCACTTCCGCACCTATATGAAGCTCCGAGTCGTGCCTGCTGTCGATCGTGACGTAAGGAATGCTGAGCTTCCGGCAGATCCGGGCCGCCGCAAGTGTTTCCTCTCCGAAGAACGGGTCGATGGCAGCGACTCTCACGCCTTCAATATCCTCTTCCGAAGGAATGCTCCACCACCTCTTTCCGGAAGCGAAAAGCGTCTGGAACCTGCCCATCGGAGACCGGACAAGCCCGGCGATCACAACGTAGTCCATGATCCCCGGATCGTCCTCCATAAAGCGGAGCCTGGACAGGTCCACCTGCTTGTTCTCGTAAAAAGCCTTCAGCATCGGCGCGACCTCCGTGCCGATCCATGTGCCGTCCATCCTCACCGGCACTCCGAGGGAGTCCAGCACTGTGGCCGCCGTACCGGTTTCCCCGCCCGGAAGAAAATATTTCTCCCCGATCTCCGCGTATTCGTCCGGCTGAAGGAAGCCGTCCCTCAGCAGGAAGGAATGTGTACCCAGTATCTGCCCGAATAAGTAGACTTCCGGTTTCTTTTCCATTGTTCGTATCCCTCCTGTATACGTTTATTAGAGAGCGCTGTTTACGTTCTGTATATAGGCTTCCGCCGGGATCATCGGCGTCTCCAGCCCGGCGATCGTTTCTGCGGAAAGAGTCAGTGTGCCGGCGTATTCCTCCCCGGCCTTTTCAAATCGGGCAAGCAGCGGGTCTGCGACGATGGCTGCTTCCGGGATATTGAGCATCGGCGCTTCCGGCACACAGATGATGTCCGGATTTCCGAAGCAGTTCTCGCACGTCTTCTTAAGCCCGTCAAAGTTCCCTTCCCAGTTCGGGAAACCGCAGCCGCAGATCACAACCGTATGGAGCCTTGAAAAATCCGCCAGCGCCTCATGGCGAACCGTCCCGTCGGGCAGCTGTACCATCTTCATTTTGACGAGCGGGATCGTGCGGTCCAGCACCGCTTTCAGATGCGACGGCATGCCGTAGCAGTAAAGCGGGAAACTCCAGATGATCACGTCTGAATCCCTGTAGAGATCCAGAATCTCGTTCTGGTCGTCATCGATCACACAGTGACCGTCCATCCTGCTCCAGCATCCGAAGCAGCCTCTGCACGGGGCGATCTTTTTTTCGATGACGTTGACCACATGCACTTCATGTTCGCCGTTCTTGTTCAGGCCTTTCAGGAACGCGTCCGTCAGCCTATATGTGTCGCTCTTCTTTTTGGGGCTTCCGTTTAAAACCAGTATTTTCATGGGTTGACCTCCTTTATTTTCTCACTTCATGTATACGTCGCAGAAATGGCGCAGATGTTTTTCTATGGCTTCCAGAGCCTCTTGTCCGTACTGCGGCTGCCTGTCCGACCTCGCGATCTCCAGTACGGCAGGCGCGGTCAGCTCGACCGCAAGGAGCGTGGGGTCGTCCGTTTTGACAAGCCCTTTGTCCATCATCCCCTGAATGATCTTCGCGAACATCCGCCGGACCCCGTCCAGCTGGTGTCTGGTAGTCACCTCGGAGATCCTTTCGCTCCTGAACTGCTCCTGGACCAGAAGCATCCGCGTCTTTCGGATGATCGGATCGCTCATTGTAAAGGAGATCCTGGCCATCGTCGCACGTATAAACTCTTCCCGGCTCTCGGGGATCTTCCCGATATGCTTCTCAGATCCGAACATTTCTTCATACCGCACCTCCGCGGAATCGATCAGCGCGTTCAGGATGTCCTCTTTGCCCTTGTAGTGTTTGTAAAGAGACGGAGCCTTGATGCCGACGATCTGCGCGATCTGCTCAACGCTCGTGCCGTCGTAGCCGTTCTCTGCAAAGAGCGTCAGTGCTGCGTCCAGTATCCTGTCCTTTGTGGTCATGGCTGCTCCTTCCGCTAATGTTTATTAGCTTTATTATAGCTAACGGCCATTAGCCTGTCAAGGCAAAGGAAAGTCAGCAAAGAAATCCTCTCTGCTGACCTTCTTCTTTCTTATTCTGCCGGTACGAGCTTCGTCCCGGTGACGTGATACGCGTCCAGCGAATCGGTGTAGATGGTGAGCGGTTCGCGGTCCAGTGTGCAGCGGATGAGGCCCTTGTTTGCGTGGGGGTAACGGTTCCTCGTGAGCGGCCCGCGGTAATATGGGGTCTTCACTACCGTGTTGTCGATGAACTCGATCCCCGAAGACTTTTCGATCTCTATGGCGCCGCGTTCGGGTAACTCGAGCTGCCTCCCGTGCGTCAGTTTAAAGGTGTTCCCCTTCACGGTGATGTTGCCGCAGGAGCGGAACGACATCGCGAAGCCGGAGCAGTCCTCAAAGAAATTGTTTTCAAAGGTGATGTCCCGGAACACCGGGGACGGGGAGTCCCCTGCCGGGATCAGCGTGCGGAGATACACGCACGACGCCCAGTGATTCACGTCGCAGTTGATGAATTTGTTGTTCCGGACGGTCAGGTCATGGACGCCGATGCCCTCCGACCACCGCGGCTCGATATCGACCACGGTCCAGATGGCGGAGCCCTGCGTCTTGTAGAGGACGTTGTTTTCCACAAGCCCGTGGCTCGCACCAAGTAGAAGCCCTCTCGCGCGGTTTTCATGGAAATAGTTGTTCCGGAAGATGTAATTCATGGTGGAGAACTTCAGATTGTAAGTGACCCAGTTCTCCCCGCAGCCTTCCGGAAGGTCCCGGTCGAAAACGATCTTCTGGAGGCGGCCGTCCAGGGTTTCCTTCTTTTCCACGATGGCACGGAAATCCATGTCCAGGATGTCGTCCCGAAGGATGCCGATGGTATCGCCTTCTTCGCAGACAAGCCTCGTCTGGACAATATATGTCCGCGAATCGATCTTCTCCGTAATCAGGCCCACGTTGTCATGGATGTTGATGGCATCGTCGCCTGCAAAGGAGAAGTCGCAGTTTTCCACGATCACGAAGCCCCCGGAATTCCCGATGTGCATGGAGTCCGCCGTGGCGGAGATATTGCAGTTCCTGCCGGGCTTCTTTGCCACAACACAGCGGTCGAAGTGGGTGTACGCGGTGGCAGAGGTGATGATCCAGCCCATGCCCGGGACTGCCCAGACGGTGACGTTCCGGAACGTCACGTGGCGGCTTTCGCGGACCACAAAGGCGTTCGTGCCGTACATCTCATAGCGGAGGCAGTAGACTTCGCCAGGCTGCATGTCCTGAAGCAGGCCGTCGTGATGCACAATAGAGTGATTTCCGCCGGGGTATTCAATGGAGCGCACGCAGGGCTGGAAATAGTTGATCTCATACTCCTTGCCGAATTCCACGCCGGGCGTCAGGTCCACGGGGTCGTACTGGTTCACGGATTTCCAGACGTTCCTCTGGACTTCGTCCACCTCGAAGTGCTCGATCTCCACCATCTCCTCATCGGCCCTGACCACGCGGATCATATCGGCCAGACGGTACCGGTTCTCCCAGTCCCAGTCGATAGTCATGTTCTCCACCACAAAGCGGCAGACGTTCACCACACTGAAATAGCCCTTCTCGGACCAGACAAGCACCGCGCCGCAGCCGTCCAGCAGGCCATCCGTGACGTTGCGGATCACGATCTGCTTCTCCGTTGCGAAACGGTACACTGCCTTTTCAAGCATGAGGCGGGTGCCGGGATGCTCCGCCATGTAATCGACTGCTCTCTGGAGCGCTTCTGTGTTGTCCGGATTTTCCGGCGTCACGCCAAAGTCTGAAGCGGCAATGCTCCTCAGTATCTCAGG
Source organism: Lachnospiraceae bacterium (assembly GCA_017441825.1). Lineage (GTDB taxonomy): Bacteria > Bacillota > Clostridia > Lachnospirales > Lachnospiraceae > UBA1267. The sequence continues at coordinate 43,926 of JAFRVD010000084.1, read as the reverse complement.
TTCATCTATCGTAAAATTCAGGTCCACGTTAGTCCTCCATACTTTTTCCGTTTCCGCAGGCACCGGAACCATTGCCCGGCCGGTGCCGCATAATCATCACCTGACTGGTGTCAACATAAATTTACTGCCTGAATTTTCTCATTTTTCAGGCAGTAAATCAATCGTTATTCGTCAATTCGGATTATATTTTTATTCTGTTTTTATCTTCGTATTCTCCCGGTAGATCACCGAAATGACCGCCCGGCTGTCAGTACCCCAGAGGGTCTCCACCTTAATGGTCAGCGTTGTCTTTTCTGTCAGGTGCCATACGTCGTACGTGCTGTATACTCTCCCGCGGTCGTTTTTGATCCAGTCCGCAAGGCGCGTCATGACTACGTCCGGGTCATTGTCAGGCTCGCCATACTTTTCGAGCGCCTCCGCGTAGATCGATTTAATGGCAGCCATGACCTCTTCGTCCTCTATGCTCCCCGTTTCGCCTATGTACACGAGGTCCTGCCCTGTGTACTCAGACGGAAGGTTGAACGCCAGCCTGTATAAGAATGACAGGCCGCCGATCGTACGTGTTTTCGACAGTGCGAAATACGTCTGTTCTTCCGCTGCGCCTACGTGATCGTCACTGGTGAGCTGATAATTCTGAAAGACCGTAACCTTGTCTTCCCCGTACATGGACTCAGACCATTTCACCTCCTTGAGGTCCAGAAGACCGGTGCCGCCCAGCAGGTACGCCCCGGCTTCATATTCGCCTGCCGCTTCCCCTTCCTGAGGCGCCTCCGCGGAGGGGCTGCCCAGGCGCGGTACGAGCTTAATCACAACAGCAATGACTGCTATGGCAGCCGCAAGGCCGATGACCGCCGGAAGCCATGCTCTCTTCTTTTTCTTCTCGGCCGGCTTTTCGTCAGTTCCTGCAGCCTCCCAGCGGACGTTCCGTTCCTGTTTTCCCGCTGCCGGGCTCACGTATTCCGAGGCCGTGACCTCCTGCCGATTTTTCCCGGCGGCATGGATCAGGTCATCGTCGATATTTCCGATTGCCGTAAGGACGTCCATGTTATTCATATTTCGATGCCCTCCTCTGCAAGTTCACTTTTCAGCTTTGAGCGCATGCGGAACAATATGGCCGCAGCATTCTGCTCACTGACGCCAAAGGCCTCCGAGATCTCCCGGACTGTATCAAAATACCAGTATCTTCGGATGAACATATTTCTATGCTCTTCGCTCTGCTTCCTGAGAAACGCGCTGATCAGCTCCGTGAGCGCCAGCATGTCCACGTGCTCCGAGACGTTATCGCCGCCGGAAACACACTCGGACAGTTCTTCCAGCGCTTCCGCGGTCCGGGTCATCTTCCGCTTCTCCGCTTTGTAATTTCTGTACCTGTCCAGAGACAGGTTCCGCGTGATCTTTCCGAGAAAAGCGGACAGGATGCGCGGCTTTTCGGGCGGCATGGAGTCCCATGCACGGAGCCAGGTGTCGTTCACGCATTCTTCCGCATCCTGACGGTTCTGAAGGATCCGGTATGAAATGGTGTGGCAGAAGGTTCCATACTTGTCCGCGCTTTCAGTAATGGCAGTTTCCGACCGTTCCCAGTAAAGGTCAATAATCATTGTGTCATCCATGGCAGGTCCCCGTTCTTCAGAATGCCTTATCAATATGTCCCTTTACCCTTACAGACGTAAAACAGATTGGGTCCATTACAAAACAACAGATTAATATCCTGAAAATAATTTCAAGGAAGTCCTTACAGCTGATGATCCGCCAGCCGGACCGTAAGCTTTCCGTCCCAGATGCCCACCGGCACCGGGTCTTCAAAGGTGTAGAAGCCGCAGCAGGTCTCGCTCCCCTTCCGGAACACCTGGACGGTCCGCTTTTTCGGATCCACGATCCAGTATTCCCGGACGCCGGCCCCCACGTATTTCTTGAACTTCAGGATGGCGTCTTTCTTCCAGTTGGACGGGGAGAGGATCTCCACCACAAGGTGAGGGGCGCCGATGAGGCCTTTCTCCGTGATCTTCTCCGGCTCGCAGCACACCGTGATATCCGGCAGAACCTCCGTATAGTTGTCCTCATCCAGTTGGACCCCGAAGCCGGCCGGATATACTTTGCAGGTACCGTGATTTGCCTGGATGAAATTGTAAAATGCAGCGGATATGACCATCTGGATCTCCTGATGGACGGTCCGTGCCGCAGAAAGATAATACAGTTCTCCGTCAATAAGCTCCACGTGGAAGTCTTCCGGAAACGACTCCAGATCCTCCACCGTATATAAACGGTCCGTCCGTTTTTCGTGCGGCCATTCTTCATAAACGACCGGCGTATCCTCTATGACCTCCGTTCCGTAATAAGGCGCCGGCGTATCCCTGACAGACGGGTCGTTTTCTACGTACGGGCCGATATACCTCCCTTTCGTATCAAAAATCAGGCCGTACCCGTAGCCCGCAAAAAACTGCCGGAGCTTAAAAAGCACTTCCGGCCGCGGAGAGCGGGTCTTCCCGCTCAGGACCTTCTGCAGCGTGGACACGGGGAGCCCTGTTTCTTCTGCGATTATGGCGTACCTGATCCCGAGCTCGTTCCTTAACTGTTCCATTTCGGCGATTGTGAGCATGTGAGGACCTCCTTTTTTTCGGCTGCTGCCGCCTGGTTTCCGGCAGAAACAATGATCCCGGAGACGATAACGACCGCCTCCGGGATCAGAATATCTCATATTTTATCATTTGTCAAGTGAGTACAGTCATATTTTCTCACTCTTTTCGCGCATCCCGAAGAACCAACTGCCCGTCTTTTTCCGCACAGTCCGCGAGCCAGCCCCCGAGGTTCGGCACATAATAGTCGTAGTAGTCCCGATGCGGGACCGCTAATGCTTCCAGGATGGACATGATCACGCCGCCGTGGGTCACAAAAACGACGGTCTCATCCGTCTCCTCGCTGCCCGTTTCCGGCCCACGCTTTTCTTTCCTTACGCTCCTCACCGCCTCCGTAAACGCCTCCACCGCGCGCCTGGTCACGTCCTCCCGCGACTCCCCGCCGGAGCACCGTCCGAGGCACATGCCGTCCACCCAGGCGCGGTACGCGGGGTCCTCCGCCATTTCATCGGCGGTCTTTCCCTCAAAGTCGCCGAAGTCCGTCTCCCGAAGCCCCGGGAGCACGCACTGCTCCGCGTTCGGGAACAGGATGGAAGCAGTCTCACGCGCCCGAAGATACGGAGACACAAAGACCCGCTTCACCGCGGGATCCGGTGCCGTCCGGAGAAGCTCCTCCCGGCCCGCCGGAGACAGCGGCTCGTCTGTCCGCCCGATATACCGGCGCTCCGCGTTTCCCTGTGTTTTTCCGTGACGGATCAAACGCGCCTGCATGGAAGCGCTCCTTTCAGGGCCATCGGGAGCCCCGCGGTGATCCGGACGACCGCTTCCGCTTCACGCGCGAGCTGCACCGTGAGCCTGCCCGTCGTTTCCCGGAAAAACCGGTCCTCCCGCGCGAGCGGGATCACGCCGCTCCCCACCTCGCAGCAGATCACGACTTCCTTTTCAAGGAGCGCGGGCAGCAGCGCCGCCGCGTGCTCCGGATTCTCCCGGACCGTCTCCTCAAGGTCCGTCACGACAGGCGCCGAAGCCCCCACGTCCCGGCTCATTTCATCGTCGGAATACCCGAGAGACCGCACAAATTCACGTTTTCCGGCACCCTTGCCGCCCAGTATCAGGATCATAATAACGCCGTCAGCCTTTCCGAAAGTACAAGTCCTAAAAGCAGCGCGATCTCCGTCACGGAGATGCAGAAGCCGGCCAGGTCGCCGGACATCCCGCCGAACTGCTTCTCAGCCGTTCTCTTCACATAATAAAACACGCCCGCCGTAATAACCGCAAAAAGCGCCGCCGCAAGCGGCATGAGTAATGCCGCGCCTGCTAAAGACAGTACGCTCCAGACAATAAGCGCCCAGACGTTCCCGCGGGAAGAGGCGTCCCTGAACGCGGCCAGCATCCCCTTCTCGGTCGACCCCTTTAAAACAGTCCCGGCAAGCGCACCGTTAGCCCGCGCCAGCACGTGCGTGATGCCAAGCAGCACCAGTATTTGTGAGTTAAGGGGCAGCGCCGTGCACAGCCCGAAATAGAGGAGCAGGTAGCAGCCTACGCCCAGGATCGCGAACGCGCCGGCGTGCGGATCCTTCAGGATCGCCCGCTTCTTTTCCGGGTCGCCGTAGCTTGACAGGGCGTCGATTGTATCCGCGAACCCGTCCATATGGATGCCCCCGGATACCGCAAGCGGCAGGATCGTGAGCACCACGGCGGACAGCACCGCCGGAAGCTTGAGCCACCCCGCAAGCAGGAAATAGAGATAGCAGACCAGGCCGATCGCCACACCCACCAGAGGCAGCGCACCCATCAGCCCCCTGAGGCTCTTCTCATTCCACTCGATCCGCGGCATCGGGATCTTTGAAAACGTGGCGAAAGCCGCCACCACAGCATGCAGGACTGTCTTCACAGGGGAAGCTCTCCTTTCCACAGGACCGGGATCCCGGCCACCATCTCGATCACGGTATCCGCCTCGCGGGCAAGATCCGCGTTGATCCGCCCGAGGACCCGGACGTACGCCTCCGTTCCCTCTTCATAAGCGATCCCGTCCGAGCCGACGTCGTTCGTGATCACCACAAGAAGATCGCTCTGGTCCCTCAGGTGCCGGACGCCCGCCATCACACGTTCGTACGGATCCGTCATATTTCCGTTTTCATCAAACATTTCATTCGCGGTCAGGTTGCAGATGCACTCAAGGAGCGCCGTTCCCCGCGCGGGAAGCGTGAGCGCCGCATAATCCGTGTAGCGCTCGATCGTTTCAAACCCCTTTCCGGCACGGAGTTTCCTGTGCCGCTCGACCTTCCGCTTTCCCTCTTCTCCGTAAGGCTGCATGGCGGCGAGGTACCACCGGGGTCCCGGCGCGTTCACGCAGATCTCCTCCGCATAGGTGCTTTTTCCGCAGGCGGACCCGCCGGTCAGCAGGATCATCATGTCGCATTCCCTCCCTGCGGCGTGTACTGCGGGATGCCGGTCTCCTCGAACGAGACTGCGCTGTTGTAGACTGAAAGCGCCGCATCCAGCATCGGCAGCAGAAGGACCGCTCCGGTGCCTTCCCCGAGCTTCATATCCGCATAAATCAGGGCATCCAGCCCCAGTTCTTTCAAAATCGCCTGTGCCGCCGGCTCCTTCGAGCAGTGGCTCGCGATCATCGCCTGTGCACAGTTCGGAACAATACGCGCCGCCGCAAGCGCCGCTGCGGAGCTCGGGAACCCGTCGATGAGGACCGGCACCCGTGAGAGCGCCGCGCCGATGTACACCCCGACCATTCCTGCGAGGTCAAACCCGCCGAGCTTCGCGAGGACGTCTAATGCGTCCGCAGGATCCGCCCGGTTCACTTCGATCGCTTTTTCGATAGCTTTGCGCTTCCGCGCGAGTCCCTCGTCCGAAAGGCCCGCACCGCGCCCGGTGACCATATCCACAGGAAGCCCGAGAAGGACCGCCGCAAGCGCGCTCGCAGAAGAAGTATTTCCGATGCCCATCTCCCCGGTCACGATCACGCGGTAGCCTGCCGACGCAAGCTCTCTCGCGACTGTCACGCCGTTTTTGATGGCCCGGACTGCCTGTTCCTCAGTCATGGCCGGCCCCTCCGCCATGTTCGCGGTGCCGTCCGCCACGTGCATGTCGCGGACGCCTTCCACGCGGTGAAGCATACCCATATCGAAGGCAAAAACGTCCGCATGCACGGTCTTCGCCATCAGGCAGACCGAAGAACGGAGCCCCGCGACCCGTGAGGCCATCGTCGCGGTGACCGACGCGTCCGTCTGCGTCACGCCCTCCGCCACGATTCCGTTGTCCGCGCAGAGGACCGCCACCGCGCGCTTATTGATACTCACGTTTTCAGACCCCTCAATGCCCGCGATCCGGACAACAAGATCTTCAAGCTTCCCGAGGCCGTGAAGCGGCTTCGCGATGCTGTCCCAGTGCGCACGGGCGCGTACCATGGCGTCCTCGGAAAGCGCCGGGATCTCCCCGTTCCAGCGGGCGAGAAGCGCCCGTCCGGTCTCCGTTTCCTCTTCTTTTACAGGGGAAAGTTCGCTTCTGTGAATCCCCGCCCGCTCCGCGATCTCCGCGAAGCGCGTGCGGACGTACTCCGCCGCGTCCGGCTGATGCGGGACCGTGCAGAGCGTACAGTCCTTGATCCCCTTCTTCGTATAACGGAAGTGCCCGCCGCAGCGCTCGCCCAGCATGTAGAGCGGGCAGTAGCAGTACAGGCAGTTGAACGTATTCGGGTCCGCGCCTTCGTGGCACGGGAAATAGCGGCAGTCGCGGTTCTGGAAAAACGAGGAGCTGTTGTGGATATAGGCCTGCTGATGGGTTCCCGGCTGAGCGGATTCCTGCAACCCTTCCGAAGACCCGTTCAAAGCCGCTTTCCCCGAAGCCCCGCCTTCTCCTCTCGTCTCGTCCATCGCATAGAGCAGCGCGTTCACGATGCACGCCGCCACGTTGCTCCCGCCCTTGCGGCCCCGCGCCACAATGCACGGCACGCCGCTTTCTATAATGAGCTCCTTGGACGCGACCACGTTGACAAAGCCCACCGGCACGCCGATGATAAGCTTCGGCCGGTATCCTTCGTCGATGAGCTCGCGGAGCCGGATCAGCGCCGTGGGCGCGTTCCCGATGGCGTAGATCACGTTTTCGCCGAGCCTCGCCGCCTTGTCCATGCTGACCCGCGCGCGGGTGCAGCCCTGTTTTTTCGCTTCCTCCGCGACGTCCGGGTCGCTCATGTAGCAGACCGCCTGTCCGCCGAAGCGTTCCAGTGTCTTTTTATTGATGCCCGAAAGCCCCATCTGTGTGTCCGTGACCACGGTTGCCCCGCCCCGGATCGCTTCCTTCGCAAGCCACACCGCGTCCTCGGAAAACCACAGCGTATCCGCAAAGCTGAAATCCGCCGTGGTGTGGATCACGCGCTTTATTACGGGCGCCTGGTCCTCCGGAAGGATCCGTCCCTTCAGTTCTTCTTCTATGATCGCAAAGCTTTCGTTTTCGATCTCCCTTGGCGGGAGATTCCGGATGGTCATGCGAGTCCCTCCTTCCAGATCCGATAGACCGCTTCCATGTCCATGCTCTTTCTCAGTGTATCTGCCAGCAGGTCGTACTGCTGTTCCTTGTATTCCGCGCCGGAGACCCTGCCGAGGTCTTCGGGGTCCACGCCCTTTTTCTCAGCAAGCGCGCGGATGACCGTTTCCACGACTTCATCGCCGTCAAAGACCCCGTGCACGTAGCAGCCGTAGACGTTGCCCTGATGGCACCCGTCCGTCCGGCTCGTGCCGCTCACGCTGTCCGTGATCTCCGCGATGGCGGCGTCGCTTCCCGTCTCGCCCATGTGGATCTCATAGCCTTCAAAATGCTTCCCGGTGAGCCCTGAAAAGATGCCGGACACAGCGCCGAAGCATCCGCTGACCCGCGTCCGCGTCTTTTCCGGAGTAAACACAGTGGAGACCGGGAGAAGACCCATCCCGCGCATAGTCCCACTGTACTCGATCCCGCTGGGATCGTCAAGCTGTTCCCCGAGCATCTGGTATCCGCCGCAGATCCCGAACACCGCGCCGCCCTTTCCGGCAAAGCGCTGGATCTTCGCTTCCAGGCCGTTCTGACGCATCCAGAGGAGGTCTGCCATCGTATTTTTGGTGCCGGGCAGGATCACGAGGTCGGGCTCGCCGAATTGTCTCGTGCTGCTGATGTAGCGGACCGAGACGCCGTCGATCCCTTCGAGCGCCTTGAAATCCGTGAAGTTAGAAAGCCGCGGCAGGCGGATCACCGCGACGTCTATGAGGGACGCCTCTCTATCCGAAAGCCGCTCGGAGAGGCTGTCTTCATCGTCGATGTCGACTCTGACCCACGGCACCACTCCGAGCACCGGGATGTGGATCAGGTCCTCCAGCTGCTTGTTGCCCGGGTCCAGAATGGTCTGGTCGCCCCGGAACTTGTTGATGATCACTCCCTTGACGCGCGCCCGCTCTTCTTCCGTGAGGAGCGCGACCGTACCGTAAAGCTGCGCGAACACGCCGCCCCGGTCGATGTCGCCAACTAAGAGCACCGGCGCCTTCGCATGCTTCGCCATGTCCATGTTGACGTAGACGTCGCTGTCCTTCAGGTTGATCTCCGCGGGGCTTCCTGCGCCTTCTATGATGATCGCGTCATACTGGTCGGAGAGCTTCTGATAAGCCTTGAGGACCTCCGGCAGCAGATGCTTTTTCTGGGCAAAATAGTCCCGGGCGTTCAGCTGCCCCCAGACCTCGCCGTTTACTATGATCTGCGAGCCCATGTCCGTGGTGGGCTTTAAGAGGATCGGGTTCATCAGGACGGACGGTTCGAGGCCCGCGGCCTCCGCCTGCACCACCTGCGCACGGCCCATTTCCAGGCCTTCCCGCGTGATGAACGAATTCAGGGCCATGTTCTGTGCCTTGAACGGGGCGACCCTGTAGCCGTCCTGCTTGAATACCCGGCAGAGGCCGGCCGCGATCAGGCTCTTGCCCGCGTTCGACATCGTCCCCTGGATCATCAGTGATTTCGCCATTTTTCTTACTCCTCTCCCGCACATCGGCGGAGGAACCGCGCGATGAACTGCGGATCCGATTCATAGTATAAATGCGGGAAGCCCGCGAAGAGGTTTCCCTCGGCGTGGATGCAGTCCCAGCTGCGGCTGCCCGCAGGTTTTTCAGCGTGCATTGCGCTCCCGCAGTCCCCGCTTTCGAAATAGTGGAATTCGTGCGCGCGGATCTCTTCGCCTTCGGGAAGCCACCCGTTTTCGCCGTTAGCCGTTAGCGTGACGTACCCGAACCGGCCCAGCCGGTCCGTCTTCCACGCCTTCGCGCCGATGACCCCGCACACCGGCCAGGATCTTCCGTCCATATCCTCCATCTCCCGATGGAGGTACATAAAGCCTCCACATTCCGCAAGGCACGGGAGACCGTTTCGAATTGCGAGCGCGATGCCTTCCCGCATCTCCGTATTTTCGCTGAGTGCCTCCGCATAGAGCTCGGGGTAGCCTCCGGGGAGGATCAGCCCCTCAGCGCCTTCCGGGATACGCCTGTCATGGATGGGCGAGAAAAACGTGATCTCCGCCCCCATCCTTTCGAGCAGCTCAAGATTATCTTTGTAATAAAAGCAGAAGGCCTCGTCCTTTGCCGCGGCGATCTTCACCTTCGGCCCTTCCTGAACTTCAGGCTCCGGCGGCGCCGCGAGGGGCTCCGCCTCATTTGCGAGGGCAATGAACGCGTCCAGATCCACGGTCTCCAAAAGGGTTTCCGCAAGCGCATGAAGCTTCTCTGAAAGGTCCGCGATCTCCTCCGGCAGCTGAAGCCCGAGGTGCCGGCTTTCGATGGTGAGATCCGGGATCTTCGGGAGGAAGCCTAACGGCCGCACGCCCATTTTTTCGACTTCCGGTGCAAGCGCCTTATATATGTGCGCGCTCATCCTGTTGAAGATCACGCCGCGGATCCGGCTGTCCTCCCGGAAACGGAGGAAGCCCTGAAGCTCTGCCAGGGCGGAAAGGCTCTGGCCGCGGGCGTCTAAGATCAGCACAACAGGCGCGCGGAGCGCTTCCGCGACCTTAAAGGTGGAGGCCTCGTCCGTGGCGGCGCCCAGGCCGTCGTAATAGCCCATCACGCCTTCGATGACGGAGATCTCCGCCCCTTTTGCTTGCTTTAGGAAAAGCCGCCGGAGCGTCTCCTCCGGGGTGAAAAACAGGTCGAGGTTCGCCGCCGGCACGCCGATCACCCGCTCCTCGTACATCGGGTCGATGTAGTCCGGGCCACACTTCATGGAGACCACGTTCATGCCGCGGTCATGTAATGCCTGCAGCACGCCGCAGGTCACGGTCGTCTTTCCGCTGCCGCTTTTAGGCGCGGCAAACACCACTCTCGGGTCAGGCATCGGCGCCTCCTTCAAAAGAGATCACGTAGACCGGGTTCTGGGCGGTCATCATCTGGTAGCTGCCGACCTTGCGGCTCCGGGAAACGTTGATCTCCGTGATCTCCGCGTTCCGGACCTTGAACTCCTTCATGGCGGTCACGGCCTCCGCGAAGGTCTCCGCGGTCACTGTATTGAGAACGATCCGGACGCCCGGGTTCTTCTCAAGCGCGACGTCTAAAATCGTCCTGAGGTTCCCGCTGCTCCCGCCCACAAAGACGCGGTCCGGCGCCGGGAGGTCCTGAAGGCAGTCCGGGGCCTTGCCGCAGATAACGTTGACGTTCGGAACGCCTAAATGCCGCTTGTTCTCTTCGATCAGCTGGCAGGCCTCTTCTTTCCGCTCGATGGCGTAAACGGTCCCGTCCTCGCAGGTTTCCGCCATCTCAAGGGAGACGGAGCCCGTACCTGCGCCCACATCCCATAAAACGCCGGACCGCATGAGCCGGAGCTTTGAAAGCGTTACCGCCCGCACCTCCTGCTTCGTCATGGGCACCTCGGTGCGGAGGAAATCGTCGTCCGGGCGGCCCTCGGAAAGGACGGCCTCTGACGCCGCGGGGTTTTCAATCAGGAGAAGCGAAAGGGAATCGAAGCTTTCGTCACGGAGCGACTCAGCCGTCCCCGTGGTGATCCGTTCGTTTTCGTAGGAAATGTTCTCGCCCACGGCCACCTTTGCCGCGCCGAGGCCGTATTCACAAAGCGTTCCGAGAATGGCCTGCACGCCGCCTTCGCCGCCCGAAAGGAGGATCACCTTTTGGTGCCGGCGCACCTTCAAAACATAGTTGCAGGCGCGGCCGTGCGCGCTTAAAAGCACCGCGTCGTCCCAGGAGACCCCGAGGCGGCTCGCAAAGCCCTGAACGGAGGAAATGCCCGGGAGCACTATGGGACAGTATTTTTCAAGAAGCGGCAGGAGATTCTTTGTGCCACTGTAGAAGCCGGTATCACCGGACATCGCGACCACGATCTTCCCGGCATCGCTCTCTTCGATGATCTTCGCGATCTCCTTCGGGAGGATCGCGTTCACGGAAGGCTTCCCGAACCGTGCAAGGGCGTTCGTCACCCGCTTTGCGCCGATGATGAGCTCCGCCCCGGTGCACGCCCGGTCTGCGTCAAACGTGAGAGACCCGGCGCTGCCAGTCCCCACGCCGAGGATCGTGACCTGCTTTTCTGTATCTAAAGTGAAGCTGAACCGCTCCGAAAGAGTCCTGAGGCATTCGGGCACACTGACCCCTTCCTCCTCAAGCGGCCGTTTGATCACGACCGGCGTTACGCCGCACGCCCTGGCTGCCCGGATCTTTTCCGGGAAGCCGCCGGCGGCCCCGGTGTCCTTCGTGACGAGGTACCTTGCGTCCACGGACCTAAGCATCGCTGTGTTCAGTTCTTCGGAGAACGGGCCCTGCATCGCGATCACATGCCGCCCGGTAAACCCGAGCTCCGCCGCCTGCCGTACTGCGTCAGGGAGTGAGAGGATCCGGGCGAATACCCGCTCCCCGGCGTCCCGCATCTTCGCAAATTCCGGAAGCTCCTTGCTGCCGACCGTTAGAAGCACGTTCCCTTCCGTATGATCAAGCCACACCGCGGCTTCAGAAGCGTCCGCCACAAAAACGCTTCCTTCCGTGTCCTCGTGCGCTTCCTTCCGAAGCACGCGGAGATACTCCACGCTTTCTTCACGGCAGGCTTCTTTTATGGCCTTCGTGACCTCGGCGGCATAGGGGTGCGTCGCGTCGATCACGAGCGCCGCCTGCGTCTCCCGTAAAAGCATGCGGATCTCCTCCGCGTTCTTTCGTCCGTGCACCACGCGGATGTTCTCTGCGGGCTCGATCATCGCCTCGCCGTACTCCGTGGCCACGCTGACGTATACGTTCAGGGGCGCGTCTCTTAAGGCTTCCGCGATCATCCGGCCCTCCGTCGTGCCGGCAAACAGGATCACATTATTCATGAACATATCCTCTGGGCGTCACCATTTTCCCGCCGATGACCCTGGTCTGTGAGTTCCCGATAAAGACCGTGCTGAACATATCGGTCTCAGTATCCCGGAGCTCCTTAAGCGTCATGACAGCCGTACATTCACCTTCCCGGCCGATGTTTTTCGCGATGCCGCAGACCGTTTCCGGCGATGCAGCTTCCAGCACGATGTCGCATGCGCGCTGCAGATAGTCCTTCCTCTTCCGGCTCGAGGGATTATAGATGCAGATCACAAAGTCCGCCTGCGCCGCGGCACGGAGCCGTTTTTCGATGGTCTCCCAGGGCGTCAGGAGGTCGCTCAGGCTGACGACCGCAAAGTCGTGCATGAGGGGCGCGCCCAGGATGGCCGCGCCGGAAAGCATCGCGGAAACGCCCGGGACGGTCTCCACACTGACGCCCGGGTAGTTCACGGAGAGCTCCTCCGCGAGCCCGCTCATGCCGTAGACGCCGCCGTCGCCGCTGCAGACCATCGCCACGGTCTTCCCTTCCGCCGCCATCTGAAGCGCCGCCGTGACACGGTCCACCTCCTGGCGCATGGCCGTCGTAAAGAATTCTTTGTCCGGGAAACGGCCGCGGACCAGGTCCACGTACACCGTATAACCGGCGATGACGTCGCAGCCCCGGAGCACGTCGATCGCGCGCTGCGTCATATTTTCAAAGTTTCCGGGCCCGATGCCCACCACGTATAATTTACTCAAAACGGATCGCCTCCTCGTATTCCGCGAGCGCGAACGTCATGCCGTCCGCCGCGGTTTTTCTTTTCATGAGATTCCCGCGGGATGCCAGGACCGCCGCGCGCTCGCACACCGAATCCACACCGGTATGCGCTTTCACAAATTCCGAGACCGTAAATTTCCCGGGCACCGCCTGAAGCTCCTCCGCCGTATAGGTCACGAAGGGAACGCCCAGCTGCTCCCCGAGTTCAATGAGTCCCTGCTCGTCTTTTTTCAAGTCTATGCTCGCGATGCACCGGAGCTCTTTTTCCGAGACCCCGGCAGCTTCAAGCTGCGCCGCAACAAACCGCGCAAGGTCCTCATAAGGCTTCCCTCTCCGGCAGCCGAGTCCCGCCGCGTACCGCCGGGGCACGAGCGCGAGCGTCTTCTCAAAGGGCTGCTCTCCGTCCGCTTTCCCGATACGGATCCCAAGCGCTGCTTCCCCTTCCGTAAGGCCCATGGGGAGCGGTCCTTCCCACGGGACGTCCGACCGGAAGCCGACAGGCTGCCCGGCGAGAAGAGCTGCAGAAACATCCTTTGCCAGCTTCATGTCAGTGATTGCAAGGTGATTCTTTTTCGCGAACACGTCCACGGCAAAAACGCCGGAGACGTCCGTCGCGGTGGTGAGCACCGGCGTGGCGTGAAGTCCTTCGGCGAGCACCTGCGCAAGCTCATTCGCGCCGCCTATATGGCCGGACAGAAGCGGTATCACAAAATGCCCGTGGTCATCCATTACGATGACCGCCGGGTCCGTCGTCTTGTCCCGGACCCACGGCGCGATCGCCCGGACCGCGATCCCGGAGGCGCACGCGAATACGAGCGCGTCCGCTTCCCGGAAGGCTTCCTCCGCCCAGGCCGAAGCTTTCACCGTGAGGGGCTCGTCGCCTTCGCGGGCAAATTTCGGGAGGGCGTACCGGAGGCATGTATGTCCGGCGGCGGTCAAGATATCGGCGGCACGCTCCGCGGTGTCCCGGCCGTTCCCGGTGTAAGAGATCAGGCGTATCCGCATAGGGTCACTCCTTTGTCGGGCGGAATCCGGTTTCAAACGCCGGGTTGTAGAGGTCCGAGCGGCGGTAGCCGGTCTGCGCGACCGCATCACCCACTATAATGAGCGCGGTCTTACTGACTTCGTTCTTCTTCGCGCACTCATACAGGGTGTCCACCGTGCAGATGTACGTCCGCTCGTCCGGCCAGCTGGCCTTGTAGACGATGGCGGCAGGCGTCTTCGGGTCGTATCCGCCGGCAATGAGCTCCTCCGACGCCTTGTCGAGAAGGCCTGCGGAGAGGAAGAGGACCATCGTCGTCCGGTGCGCCGCAAAGGAACGGACGCTTTCCCGCTCCGGCACCGGCGTGCGGCCGGCCATGCGGGTGATCACCACGCTCTGGGCGATATCGGGGAGCGTATATTCCATCTTAAGCGCCGCCGCGGCGCCGCAGAACGAACTGACGCCCGGGACGACGTCATAGTCGATGCCTGCCTCGTTGAGAAGGTCCATCTGCTCCCGGATCGCCCCGTACACGCTGGGATCGCCTGTGTGAAGGCGGACCGTCGTCTTTCCGTCCGCTTCCGCCTGCTTCATGACGGCGAAAACCTCCTCGAGAGTCATTTTCGCGCTGTTATAAACTTCGCAGCATTCCTTTTTCCACGAAAGAAGCTCCGGGTTTACCAAAGACCCGGCGTAGATGATCACGTCCGCCTCTTCCAGCATCTTCTTCCCGCGCAGCGTGATAAGATCCGCGGCGCCGCAGCCCGCACCAACAAAATGGATCATGGTCATTCTCCTTTTCCGTTTATTCCGGACAGCCATTCCCGGGCAGCCGGCGTCGCACACAGCATGCCGTAAGCTTCCGTAAAGACGATGACTCCCACGGGGATCATCTCCTTCACCCGGTGCTTTACATAGAGATCGATCCGCTCCGCCATATACGTCATGGCCTGTTCAAGAATCCCCGCGTCATGCATCAGCCGGAGCATCTCATCCGTTGTGACGCAGTCGAGGATCTTCCGGCAGAGCTCCGCGTCCGCCCCGGCTTTGAGCGCACAGGCCGCCATGATCTCCGCGCGCCCGTCGCCTTCCTTCGAGTGCGTATTCATGATCCCGCCGGCAAGTTTCACGAGCTTTCCGACGTGACCTATGAGAAGGACCTCAGAAAAGCCTTCCGCCACCGCCATGTCGAGCGTCCTGCCGATGTAGTTCGAGCACTTGACGATGTCGTCTTCCGTGACGCCAAAGGCCTCTTTCGCGAAGTCCGCGCCGTAATTTCCGGGGCTGATCACCAGCCGCTCCCGCCCGAGCACGTGCTGCTGGCGGATCTCGAGCTCGATGCTCTCAATGAGCGCGTCTTCGCTCATCGGCTCCACGATCCCGCTGGTCCCGAGGATCGAGATCCCGCCCTCGATCCCGAGGCGCGGGTTGAAGGTCCTTTTTGCAATCTCCACTCCTTCCGGGACGGAGATCACCACGGAAAGGCCGCATTCTTCGCCGCATTCATCCAGCGCTTCCTCCGCGGCCTGGCGGATCATTTCGCGGGGCACCGGGTTGATGGCGGCTTCGCCCACGGGTTGCTTAAGCCCGGGCTTCGTGATCCGGCCAACACCGAGTCCCCCGTCCACAGTGACGCCGGGACTCGGACTCTTCCAGACCTCCGCGTACACGAGGATGCCGTTCGTGACGTCGGGGTCATCGCCGCTGTCCTTTTTGATCGCGCACGAGGCAATACTTTTTTCGAGCTTCGGTTCGAGTACCTGAAGGTCCAGTTCGATGCCCTTGGGGGTCACGAGGCGGACCGTCTCCGGCGCGCGGCCGGTACATAACAGCATGACCGCAGCCTTGGCCGCAGCCGCCGCGCAGGTGCCGGTGGTATATCCGAAGCGAAGCTTCTTTCCGTCCTTCAGGACGGTATAGGCTTCGATCCCTGTTTCATGCATGGAGCACCTCCCGGACCGCCCCAACGAGCGTCACATTATCTTCATGGGTCCGCACCGCGATCCTTGCGTCGCCGGGTCCGAGCCCTAAGTAATTTTCACAGTTTCGTATAAGGATCCCGCGTGCAAGGAGCCCGTCATAAAGCCCCGGCACGCCGGACAGGAGCAGGTAATTCGCGTCGCTCTCAAAGACGGAAACACCGAGCTCCCGGAGCTCCCGGTACAGGTATTCTTTTTCACTGCGGATCAGTGCGCGCGCTTTTTCTGCCCAGTCGGTGCAGCGAAGCGCCGCAAGGCCCGCTGCCTGGGCAAGGGTTGATACATTCCACGGCTGGGAGTTCTGCGAGATCCTGTCGAGCAGTCCCGCTTCTGGGCAGATTGCGTAGCCCAGCCGGACGCCGGCCATCGCGTAGGTCTTCGTGAACGCCCGGAGAAGGAATACCCGGTCCTCAGGGTAAAGCTCCGCCGCAAGAGAGGGCGTCGCTTCATCGGTAAGTTCGCCGAAGCATTCGTCTAAGAAAAGCCAGGTGCGGGTCTTGCGGCACCGCTCCAGGATACGCATGAGAAGGTCCCGGGGAATGACCCGGCCCGTGGGGTTGTTCGGGCTCGTGAGCATCAGGAGCTCCGTATCGTCCGTGATCTTTGCGAGGAGCTTTTCCGTAACGGCAAAGCCCTCTTCACGAAGGAGCGGGTAATAGAGAGGAGTGCAGCCCGCCGCGGCAAGGGCGGCTTCATCGTCGGAAAACGAAGGCACCGGGAGAAGCGTTTTTTGCAGGCGGAGGGCTGAAATGAACTGGTAAATGAGCTCAGCGGCACCGGTCCCGCAGAGGAGCCAGTCCATCGGCACCCCGTGTATCTCCGAAAGTCTCCGGCGGAGCGCTTCACAGTACGGGTCCGGGTACGCGGAGAGATCTTCCGCCGCGGCCCTCACTGCTTCTTTGACCGGTTCCGGCGTCCCAAGCGGATTCACATTGACCGAAAAATCCAGCACGATATGGTTTCGGTAGATATCCCCTCCATGGGTGTAGGCAGAATGGATGATCATATGCCGCATCCTCCCAGGAAAAACAGGCAGAGGCTTGCTGCCTCGAAAATGATGAGCCAGAAGACGGTGGTCCCGTACATGAGCCGGCAGGAAGCCCTGACGTCTCCCCGTTCGATCTCACGGTCCGGATCGCCAAGGGTCGGCTTGTCATGGATCACGCCGAAGTAGCTGGCGGGCCCGCCCAGCCTTATGTGGAGCGCCCCGGCGCAGGCCGATTCCGTCTCCGCGGAGTTCGGGCTTGCGTGCTTCCGCCGGTCCCGCTTCCAGATTCGGGCGGCGTTTTTCCGGTCGTATCCGAGATTTTCTGCCGCCAGGATCATGCCGAGTGCGGAAAGCCGGGCCGGGAGATAGTTCACCACGTCGTCGAGCTTTGCGGCGCACCGGCCGAAATAAAGATATTTGTCGTTTTTATAGCCAACCATCGAGTCCATCGTGTTGATGGCCTTATAGAAGAAGCCGCCCACCGGACCGCCCAGCATCATGAAGAAAAGCGGCGCGATCACGCCGTCGGAGGTGTTTTCCGCGACTGTTTCCACGGCCGCGCGGAGCACCTGAGGCTCCGTGAGGTTCTCCGTGTCGCGCCCGACCAGCATGCCTACCTGGGTCCGCGCCGCGGGAAGCCCTTCCGTTTCGAGGCATTTGACTACCTTCATGGCTTCCTGCTCGAGACACCGGGCCGCGAAGATCTGCCAGCACATCATAGTGCAGATGACAAAATAGACCGCCGGGTGGATGAGGTAACAGCCCCACAGGATCCCGAGGGCGATACCCGAGCTGATCACGGGCACAAATATTGCCATCACGAGACCCGCGAGAAGCTCTCCCTTATCGGTCTTCGAAAACAGCTTCCGGAGCGTCTTTTCAGAAAAGGAGATCAGCTTTCCGATCAGGATGACCGGATGCGGGAGGATCCAGACCGGGTCGCCTAAAAGACAGTCGACTCCGAAGCCTGCAAGAACCGCCGCCATCGTTAAGATCCATACCAGTCTCATAAGGCAGCTCCTTTCGCCCGGATAAGCACTTCCTCCTGAGTTACGAGGAGCCCTTCCGTATCCGCAAAGTCCCGGAGCTCCCGGTTAGAGCGGTTGCCTTCTTCAAACGTTTTAACAGCACAAATCACGCTGCCGCATTTCCGAATCATTTCCTTTGCCTTCCTGACAGTCTCCTCGTCCGGGACCCGGTACGCCGGGACGGAGACCACGTCCGCAGCGAGCGCGTGCGCCGTAGGCCAGTCCAGGTCGTTCTCCTGCAGGATCCCGGCCGAAAAGGGCACACCGCTCCGCTGGAGCGTGCGGTAAAGAGGCACGCCGGCCCCGCCTCCGCCGATGACGAAAACTTTGGGCTCTCCTTTGGCAGGCTCCATTTCAAGATTTCCGAACAGTGCGTTGTAGCTGCCCTTTTCAATACCGTAAAGCGTGCGGATATAGTCGTCCCGGAAGATCTCCTCCGGCGTTCCGATGCGGTCGATCCGGCGGTCCGCCACACAGACCACCCGGTCGGACACCTTATGCGCGAGGTCCAGCTCGTGGAGCGACATAACTACCGCTACGTTCCGTTCGCGGACCAGGGTCTTCAGGACGTCCAGAAGCTCGAGCTTGTGGCGGATATCGAGGAACGACGTGGGCTCGTCCAGTACGATAACCTCCGGCTCCTGGCAGATGGCGCGGGCCAGAAGAAGCCGCTGCCGCTGCCCGTCGCTGACCTTTTGGAACAGGCTTTCCGCGTAGTCCTCCGCGTGTACGAGACGGATCGCTTCATCCACCTTCTGCCGGTCTTCCGCGGAAAGAATGCCCAGCCGCCCGGTATAAGGGTAGCGCCCGGTGGCAGCCACGTCCCAGCAAGTCATGAGCTCCGCTTGAAGCCGCTCGGTCATGACGATCGCCTGCTTTTTCGCGAGCTCCCGCTCAGACATCTCCGTGATGGAACGTCCGTCCAGGACGACGGTTCCCGCAAGGAGCCTGAGCTCCCGGATCATGGTCTTTAAGATGGTGGACTTCCCGGACCCGTTCGGTCCGATGAGCGTCAGGATCTCGCCCCGGCGCACGCCGATCCCGATGTTTTCAATGAGGGGGACGCCATCGTAGCCGACGGCGAGCTTTTCAGTCGAAATATAGTATTCCATCTGTTTCCGCCTCCCTTCCCTAGCTTCGGTCCTTCTGTCTCCTGAGCATCACGAAGATGACCACAGGAGCGCCAAAAACGGCCGTTACGGAGCTGATGCTGAGTTCGGCCGGGGAAACGATGGTCCGTGCGATCAGGTCACAGAACAGGCAGAATACCGCGCCTCCTAAGAAGCACGCTGGTACCATGACGATGGGCTTTGCCGTCTTGAAAATGCTTCGGATAAGATGCGGCACCGCAACACCCACAAAGGAAATGGGTCCCGCGAAGGCGGTCACGCAGGCGGAAAGCACGCTCGAAAGCAGAATGAGCACAGCCCGGAACACGCGGATATTGACGCCCATGTTCCGCGCGTAGACTTCGCCCAGCTGGTACGCGCTGATGGGCTTGCTCAAAAGAAACGTCAGAATCAGTGCCGGGACCACTACCGCCGTCATGACGCCCACGTTTTCCCAGGACATGCCGGAAAAGCTCCCGAGAGACCAGTGATGGAGGTTGACGATATTGGCGTCGTCCGCGAAGGTCACCACAAAATCCGTGATGGCGGAGCAGATATATCCGATCATGACGCCGCAGATAATGAGAAGCGACATGCGTTTCGCCTTGAGGGAAATGGCCAGGACGAAGCCCATGGACATGGTCGCGCCTAAGAAGGCCGCGAGGATCAGCGTCCAGGAGCCGGCCGCTATACCGCGGCTTAAAAGTCCGATCAGCACAAGAGACAGGACCAGCTTCGCGCCGGATGAAATACCCAGAACGAACGGTCCCGCAATAGGATTTGCGAAAAAGGTCTGCAGAAGGAAGCCGGATAGCGCCAGCGCCCCGCCCAGAATGAGGGCTGCAATGGTGCGCGGGAGGCGGATGTTCCACACGATTGTCACGTTTTCCCCGGTCCGCCGGAACAGGATCTCCACGATCTCCCGTACCGGAAGCCGCACGCTCCCGGTATTGATATTCCAGATGATCAGGATCGTGAGCGCCGCAAGGAGGCCGGCAAAGCCGGCGGCCAGGCGGACAGGACTTCTTTTCTCCATGAAAATACGCCTCGGTTCTTTCTCTTTCGTACTGAGAATACAGTGCCCACGGACCCCTTACGGCGCCGTGAGCCTGTGCATATATGTCAGAACGCCGTCCTCCGGGATATTGCCGGAAAGGACGTCGTGGATATCCAGGATCAGCCTGCCGAGCCCCGTGGGCTCCTGAAACAGGTTTTTGCCGGTGCACCAGACGTCTCCGCTCTGCACCGCCTTAAAGTCCGCAAGAAGCGGGCTTTTATTAAGGAGCTCGTCCATCGTGTAGAGCTCCCCGTCGATGGTACTGTTGTAGATCAGGAGGTCCGCGTTTTTCGCACCGTCATAAAAGGCCTCCATGGTCATATTGACGGTGGACAGGGCGCTGCCGCTTTCAAGGTCCGGAAAAGCGTACTCTCCTCCTGCCATTTCGATCATACGGGGGACGTAGTCGCCGCTCTTTCGGACGTTCACCGTGCCCGCCGTGTTGATATAAAAGAAGGCGACGGTCTTGCCGGTCTCGGCCTGCCCCGAAAGCGCCTCCACTTCTTTTGCTTCAGCGTCAAAAAAAGCCTCAGCCTCTTCATATTTCCCGAGCAGCACACCGTAAAGCTTGATCCACTCCATGCGGCCTAAAGGGTGCTCCTCGTAGCTTGACCGCTCTATGAGCACCGGGACGCCCAGCTTTTCAAGCTGCTCCTTGATCTCCGGAGAATGGTAGATCATGGTGGATTCAACGGCGAGGTCACATTTCTCCGAAAAGATCAGTTCATAATCCGGCGCGCTGTACTTGCCCGCAAACAGCATGCTGCCGTTTTCGAGAGCTTCCTTCGCTTCCTCAATATACCAGCCGTCCGTATCCGTACCGGAGAGGCGGATGCTGCTTATCCCGTCAAGCGCCCGGAAGAAATCCATGGCAGAGGTCGCCGCAAGATAGATCCGGTCGAGGGGCATGAGGAGCGGGACGATGTCGTCAGGGAGTCCTGCAGGGACCATACTCCCTTCCGGGACCGTCAGGAACTTTCCGGTCGTCTCTATATCGATGAGCCGGTATCCGCCGGCGTATTCATCCACGTGAAACTGAGTAGCATAGCGGACCGGGAGCTCCCCGGTCTTTGTGAACGACCCCCACTCCGGGGCCTCCTCCGCATTCAGCGTGGAGGAGTCAAACGTGAGCGTATACGCGATCTCGTGCGGCACGCTCATGGCGACCGTGTCCGCGACGACCGGAAGCTCCGTATCAAGCGCCGCCACGGGGATCTCGAAGGTTGAATGCCCGTCTATGATCTCAGGCTCGTATTTCACGCCGTCCACCAGCATGTAATCGTAATTCGGACTGCTCCAGACGATCCGCGCGGTATACTTCCCGTCCTTTACCGTAAGCCTTGCGGGGGACGCGACGGACGCCCGCCCGGTACCGCCCGTGAGTGTGACGTCGATCTGATACACGCCGTCCATAGGCGCGCTGCTTTTCTTTTCACCGCAGCCTGCAGCTGCACTCAGTAAAAGAACGGCCGCACACACTGCGGCTATTACATGGAAGATCCGTTTCATCGGGGCTCCTTATCAAAAACCGCGGCGGCGCGGCACGAGAATCAGTACCGTGCCGCCGCAAACTGTTACGTTCTGTTCGGCTTCAGATTATCAGAAAAGCCATCCGGCCTGTCCGTTATTCCGCCGGGACCGGGTTCGTGACGATGACCTTGTGGTCATACCATTTGCCCTTGGTTCCGACCAGCGCGACGTCGAATTCTTCGTCAAGCGCCGGGACCGGAATGTCAAAGCCGTAGACTTCCTCGGTCAGGCCGTCGTGATAAGTAACTTCGTCGACCGTGGGCTCAAGCAGCTCTGCGCCTTCCTTCTGCGCGTCCTCGGCAAGGCCGGGGAACAGGTTCACGATATTTTTGGAGACCAGCGTCACATGGATGACCATCTCGCCATCCTTCACAGTCAGCGTCCCCTTGCCGTCACAGACCTCGTTCACATGGAACATGCTGCCGTCCGTGCTGAAATCAGCCAGATAGGTGCCGTCAGCAAGTGCGGCATCAGCGGTGCCGATCTCTGCGATCGCAGCGCCGGCGTGCTCCACATAAAGCTCCTGAACAGCAGGGATGCGGCCTAAGCCGGAGATCTGGCATTCGACCCACGAGAAATTGCCGGAAGCTTCGAACATGCTCTTCCAGGAATCCTCGTCGTCGCCTGCCATGTCGTTGTTCGCGTGATCGCCTGCCACTACCATAAGAGGACGAAGCACGATCTTCGTGTAGCCGGCTTCAGTCACTGCTTCGATAATGTTCTCGCAGGCCGTCTCTTCCGGCTCGCCTTCCACGGTGCCGATGAAGACGTTCTTGTAACCAAGCTCGTTCATCTGGGTCTGCATCTGACTGTAAGTCACCTTTGCGACGTGAGCCGTGCCGTGGCCCATGAAGACGAACGCAACGCCGTCCGCTTCCGCGTCATCCAGAGTCTCGTAGCCGGCTTCCTTCACAGCTTCTTCCGTGACTGCAACAGCAACACGTTCCTTATCCGGGTTGATCACCGTCGCGTCTTCACCGACTTCGCCAAGAAGCGGCTCCGCAATAACGATAGTCTCAAACTGTTCCGCGTACTCGTCCACAATGCCGCAGAGCTCGTCGTACTCGGCGCCGTGCATGAGGTGCGTGGGCTGGATCACAAGGTTCTTCACACCGTTTGCCACAGCGCGCGCAAGCGCCTGATCCACGTTGTCGATGTACTCGCCGTCCCTGGCCTGTACGTGGTTGATGATGATCTGTGCGGTGAACGCACGGCGCACCGCCCAGTCGGGGTATGCTTCTTCAAGAGCTGCCTCAATGCCGCCGATGTCTTCGGCGCGGCTGTCATTGAACGACGTACCGAAGCTCACCACCAGGAGCTCGTTCTCGCCGATCGCATTCCCGTTCCTCGGGTCGTCAGCCGCAGCGTCTCCGGTGTCGCGGCCAAAGTAATCCGCGTCACCTTCTTCGCCTTCAACCATTTCCTGCTCTTCTTCCGTGAGGAAGTCCCATGCAGTCTTTGCAAGCACGCACAGGAGATCGGTGTCTTCCGTACGTTCCTGAACATAGATCTGGTCGATCAGAGAAGCCGTGATGTCCGCCTTCTCCTGGGATTCCAGCCCGGTCAGTTCAGCGCGGAGGATGGCTGCGCCCGCATGCTCCACATAGAGCTTCTGAACTGCCGGGATGCGGCCGAGGCCGGAGATCTGGCAGTCGATGCTCTCAAAGTATCCGGAAGCTTCGAACATGCTCTTCCAGGAATCCTCATCGTCGCCCGCCATGTCGTTGTTCGCATGGTCGCCTGCAACTACCATCAGGGGCCTCAGGATGACCTTGGTGTAGCCGGCTTCGTTCACGGCTTCAATGATGTTTTCGCAGGCCGTCTCTTCCGGCTCGCCTTCCACGGTGCCGATAAAGACGTTTTTGTAGCCGAGCTCGCCCATCTGGGTCTGCATCTGGCTGTAGGTCACCTTTGCGACGTGAGCCGTGCCGTGGCCCATGAAAACGAACGCAACGCCGTCCGCTTCCGCGTCCGCAAGCGTCTCATAGCCTGCTTCCTTAACGGCTTCTTCCGTGACTGCAACGGCAACACGTTCCTTATCTTTGTTGATCACTGTGGCGTCCTCACCTACTTCGCCAAGCAGCGGCTCCGCAATGGTAATGGTCTCAAACTGATCCGCATACTCGTCCACGATGCCGCAGAGCTCGTCGTACTCAGCACCGTGCATGAGATGTGTGGGCTGGATCACGAGGTTCTTCACACTGTTTTCCACAGCACGTGCAAGCGCCTGGTCCACGTTGTCGATGAACTCGCCGTCCCTGGCCTGCACATGGTTGATGATGATCTGCGCGGTGAACGCACGGCGCACCGCCCAGTCGGGGTAGGCTTCTTCGAGAGCCGCCTCAATGCCGCCGATATCCTGGGCACGGCTGTCGTTGAACGACGTACCGAAGCTCACTACCAGGAGCTCGTTCTCGCCGATCTCATCAGCGTTCCTCGGATCGTCCAAAGACGCGTCGCCCGTATCACGCCCGAAGTAGTCGGGATCCGCTTCTTCGCCTTCCACAAGCTCTTTCTCCTCATCCGTCAGTGCGTCCCATGCAGCCTTTGCCGCAGCGCACTGTTCGTCCGTTTCATCTGTACGCTCCTGCACGTAGATCGCGTCGATCAGCGCGGCGCATTCGTCCGCCTTCGCCTGATCGGGCTCACCGGAAGCCTCGGCGTCTTCCGCAAGTACTCTGATCCCGGAAAAGCCGCAGCAAAGCGACAGGACCAGTACGAAAGTGAGGAGCAACGCTA
Organism: Lachnospiraceae bacterium; assembly: GCA_017441825.1. Lineage (GTDB taxonomy): Bacteria > Bacillota > Clostridia > Lachnospirales > Lachnospiraceae > UBA1267. The sequence continues at coordinate 19,867 of JAFRVD010000084.1, read as the reverse complement.
CTTTCTTTTTCATGTTGATTACCTCTTCTCCCATAGGATATTAGGGCGAAACCGCCCCTGATGTATGTCAATATTTACATCAGCAAGGGTAAATGCGGGCACGAAAAAGAAAATCCTTTTACATAAGGGTGTCAAGAGCTGCTCTTGACCCTCGTGTAAAAGGACCTGCGTCTTAGGCTTCCCGGGGGAGCGGAATGCAAAAAGAAAAATGCACAGAGAAACAAGCCCTTTCTCTTTAAAAGAAAAGGCCGGGCTCTCCCGGAGCCGCGGTACGACCAAGTCCTCGTGATCTGGAAATTTCTTTCCCGTACCATTACAGGCGGCAGGTTTCCTGGCTTACGGTGTCCGGCATTGCCGCCTTCCCAATCGCTCAGTGACTGCGTTTCCGCTTGGCAATGTCATTCCGCATACAGTGACGAGATCGCACAGGCCTTGCACCTGTTTCCCTTTTACCCTCTCCCGGGTCCTTAAGCCCGGAGAGGCACCGACTGCTCATATTTATTTGTAAGTCAAGTTTACAACCGGAGTATGGGAATTGTCAATGCACAATGAAAAAGCTCCGGCTTCCCGGAGCTTTTTTATGTGATTCTCCTGCATCCTTACAGGAACGTGACCGTCTCCGCAATGGACTTCCTCTTTCCGTGGTTCAGCAGCGGGCCTGCACCTTCCGCGGCGTACCCGAGGTCCATTAACGTGAGGACTTCCTCGTTTTCGGGAAGCGCGAAGAGCGCCTTCACCTTGTCCGGGTCCATGTTGTTGACCCAGCAGCTGTCCACTCCCTGGTCTGCCGCGGCCAGGATCATCTGCGTGGTGACGATGGTCGCGTCCTCCATCCCGGACTGCAGCCTTCCGCCGGGGTAGGTGAAGACGTTGTCCATGTCATAGGTTACGATCAGCACGACAGGCGCACCGTACCGGCACGGGGTCACCTCGTCGATCTTCGCGAGGTTCTCCGCTGTACGCACCACGTACACGTGCTGCTCCTGCAGGTTCTTCGCGGTAGGCGCGAGCCGTCCCGCCTCCAGGATAAACGCAAGCTTCTCCGGCTCGACCGGCCGGTCGCAGTACTTCTTGCAGGAATAACGGTTCCTGATCACATCCTTGAATTCCATCTTAAGTCTCCTTTCTGTGCAGTCATTAAAATATCCGTCACCGGTTATCTGCCGGTTATCTGTCTGATTCCCCCGGTTCGGAGGATCACATCCTTTATTCTCTCCGCATCTGAAAACCCTTGCTTCACCAGATCTTCGCATGCCGATGTCAGCGCGGGGCGGAACTTCTCTGTCATGCTGTCGACACGATCCAGCGCGAGCGCTTCACCCAGTCCGGCTTCTTTTGCAGCTTCCCTGAAAGAGTTTTCCGTAACATCCTCTATCACTCCCGCGTTTCCGATGGAGAATGCCATCTCATGAGTCATACCCGGATATCCGGTTGTATTAATGATATCATACGCAGGTGCCAGGCGTATACTGCGGAGATCCTCACTGTACAAAATCGAATAATTTTTCAGATGACCGTCCGTATTTCCGATCAGGTAATTGAATACGATCCTGTCCCACAGCTTTATCTGATCCTCGACAGGCCTTGCGGATCGAATACGGAGAAGCGTGAACATCTCTTTCAGATGCCGTCTTCCATGTTCATATTTTTCTGCAGAAGGGATCCCGAGCGCCTCCCCAAAATCTTCCTGGTGCAGTCTGAGCGGAACAGCCATTCCATCGATGATCTGCGGCTCCTCCGGGATCCGGCGGTCAAACCGTTCGGACGCAAGAAGGATCTCTTCATCGCGGCCTGAGCCCTGATTAATGATGAACGTCTCCGGTATGTCGATCCCACAGTATTTTGCCGTCAGCAGACACAGAAGCTCATTCTGTACGATCTGCTTCAGGCGGACATGGCTTTGTTTTACGATATGTGTGCTGGGTGCCGTACCATGGGGCAGATACCATTCATGCGTAACAGGATCCCGGTATGCTCCAACTTTCCCGGACGCACCTGCTAAAGACAGTCTCGATTCTACAAGCAGCGCCGCTGAATCAGAAGCGCCTTCGGCTGCCAGCTGGCGCATCCTCTCTACGGACAGTTTTTCGTATCCTGCCTTTACGGACTCACCTTCCGTATAGATCCTCAAAGCGCCAATGCATTCCCGTCCCAGATGGTACAGGATCTCAAGGTAATCATTTTCATTGAGATGTAAAAAACCAGCTACGGCGCGCCGGGTGAAGCCTTCCGGAAGCAGTCCGTCAAAAAAGGCTTTTGTCTGATCCGCCGGGAACGGTTCTTCCTGCAAGGGCAGGCTGAGGGATATCGGACGTGAGCTTTCTTCACTTAAGTAGGTCCTGTCATACCGGAATCGGGCAGACCCGCTGTCTGCACCGGCAATACGGCCGACCAGGACCGGCTTTCCCATGATATCGATGCTGACCAGATATTCCATGTATTACCCTCTTGCCGTCAATGAACAGTCCAGTCCCAGAAGATTAGCCACACGGATGGCTTTTTCCAGTTCGATGGTCGCTTTCCCGTTTTCCAGATCTGAAATAAAGCTGATGCTGATGCCGGTAAAGCCGGAAAGAAACGTCTGTGTATAGCCAAGTGCTTTCCGTCTCTCACGTACAGCCTCTCCAAATGATCTTGCATCCGTGACGATCATGTTTCCCTCCCGAGATAACGAATTACGCCGTACGGCGAAATAAATGTGGTCATTTTCCAAAATGCGCCGTACGGCTTATTTTACGATAAACCAATTATAATTTCGCCGTACGGCTTAGTCAAGAGTTTCGTTCAAAAACAGTGATCCCCTTCATCCGGCAGAAGAAGACTCAAAGGCTTCCTCCTCCGGGGGATGCTGTCAGCCCGAAGGGATGACAGGTGATGAGGGACTGCGGGGCAGAACGCCGCACTTGACATTTCCCTCCGGATTCGCCACAATAATGAAAAAGAAACCTCACGAAAAAGGAGGACCCCCATGAACGAACTCGTCAAAAAAGGCTACCTCGGGAACCTGGACCAGCTCATATCCGTCCGGCGCGTGACCCTCGCTGAAGGCCCGGCTAAGGGCGCCGATATCATCGAAGTCCGGACAGCCGGCGGCCTGGCGCTCGACGTCCTGCCGGATACCGGCCTGGATCTTGGCCAGTGCAGCTATAAGGGCGTCAATATGTCCTGGATAAGCAAGAACGGCTATGACAGTCCGGCTGTGATCGGGCATTACGAAAATGAATTCAGCAATCATTTCCCGGGCGGCCTGCTCTATACCTGCGGCCTCAGGAATGCCGGCCCGGCCAACCGTGACGGGGAAGAATGGCAGCCCACTCACGGACGGTACCACAGCCTCTCCGCAACGCAGGTTTCGGAGGAAGTCACGGACAGCTTCATCACGATCCGCGGCAGGATCCGCGAGACCGCGCTCTTCGGTCACGTGCTGGAGGTGCGCCGTACCATCCGCATCCCGGTCTCCGGCGCGTACGTCGAGGTCGAGGACAAGATCACGAACCTGACGCCCCGGGACGAGGCCGTCCTCATGATCTACCACTGCAATTTCGGCTACCCGCTGCTTTCCGAAAAAGCGCAGCTCGTGTTCCCGGAAGCACACCAGACGCTGCCCCGGACAGATTTCGCAAAGACCGGACTCGGACGGGAATGCGTTTTTGACCCGCCTCAGGATAACGAAGCCGAGCGCGTCTTCTTCCATGTGCTCACAAAGGACTACCGCGTCCAACTGGAGAACCCGGAGTTGGGCGTCCGGATGACCATGACCTGGTCGGGCAGTACACTGCCGCTCCTTTCAGAGTGGCGCTCCATGGGTTCCGGCGACTACGTTCTGGGCCTGGAGCCCTGCAACACGACGCTTCAGGGCCGCGCGGCAGAAAAGGCAAACGGTACGGCCAAAGTGCTGAAGGCTTATGAGACCATGACGAACAAGGTCAAGATCGATTTCGCGAGTATCTGATTGCGTTCACCGCCAGACCGTGATATGATGTAGTCAGACAATCGGGCGACAGTCCGGAAATATGACAGGAAGAAGCAAAGGCGTTTCATCTATATAAAAGATGAGGCGCCTTTTTGTTATTCAGAGGAGGAGCGATATGGCAGCATTTGACAGGATCAAAAGCGGCATACCGGAGATGGACGCCGCTCTCGACAGCATCCGCCTGGGCGACAATGTGGTCTGGCGCGTTTCAGAACTATCGGAGTTCAAACTGTTCATGGAGCCTTACGTCCGGCAGGCGATCTCCGACCGCCGCCACATCATCTACTTCCGGTTCGCGAGCCACGAGCCGCTGCTTCCGGACTGCCCGGAGATCAAGACCGTACACGTGCCGCTCTCCCACAGGTTTGAAAACTTTACGGTGGACATCCACAATGTGATAGAAAAGGAAGGCTTTGACGCGTTCTATGTGTTCGACTGTCTTTCCGAGCTCCAGACCGCCTGGGCCACAGACCTCATGATGGGCAACTTTTTCCGGGTCACCTGCCCGTTCCTGTTCATCCTGGATACGGTCGCCTTCTTCCCGATCAAGCGCGGCAAGCATTCCGTGCAGGCCATCAATAAGATCCTGAACACCACCCAGCTGTTCCTAGACGTTTATTCGGACCGGAAGAACGTCTACGTACGGCCGGAAAAGGTGTGGAACCGGACCTCGGATACGATGTTCCTCCCGCACACCTACGACCCGGAGACCGGCGCGTTCCGGCCCATCCTGGACGGTGTGAAATCGAGCCGCTTCTACCAGACGCTCGGCCTGGCGCAGCGGTCTGCGGAAGAACAGTATTCGGATTCCTGGGACAGGTTCTTCAACCGTGTAAAGCTGATGCGGGAAAGCGGGATTGACATCTCGGCCGACTGCGTTGAGATGTGCAATATCATGATGACGCGTGATGAAAAGATGCGGGCGATGGTGAAGAAGCATTTCACCTCCGAGGATTACTTCGCTGTACGCGACCACATGGTGGGCACCGGGATGATCGGAGGGAAGGCCTGCGGCATGCTGCTGGCCCGGGCGATCATCCGGAATAAGGAGCCGGACATCAGCGATATCCTCGAGCCCCACGACTCCTTCTATGTGGGCTCGGACCTCTACTATACGTACATCGTTGACAACGACCTCTGGGACACGCGGATCCGGCAGCGGACCGATGAGGGGTACTTCACCCTCGCGGAGGAGTTCGCGGACAAGATCATGGAGGGCGTGTTTTCGGACGCGATGCGGGAGCAGTTTGTCAGGATCATCGAATACTACGGGCAGGACCCGTACATCATACGCTCGAGCAGCATTTTGGAGGACGGCTTCGGCAACGCGTTTGCGGGAAAGTACGAGTCCGTGTTCTGCGTGAACCGCGGGAGCCTTGACGAGCGCCTCGCCGAATTCGAGCACGCGATCAAGGTCGTGTACGCAAGCTCCATGAGCCTCTCCGCGCTGGACTACCGTAAACGGCGGGGACTCGACAAGCGAGACGAACAGATGGCGCTCCTCATCCAGCGCGTGTCCGGTTCGTATTACGGCACGAATTACATGCCCTGCGCCGCGGGAGTGGGCTATTCCTACAGTCCCTACCGGATCATGAAGGACGCCGATCCCACCGCGGGCATGCTGCGTCTTGTCATGGGGCTCGGCACCTCCGCGGTCGACCGGACGGAGGGCTCGTACCCGCGCATCGTGAACCTCGACATGCCGGAAAGGACGTCCTATTCCTCCTCCGCGGACAAGCACAAGTTCTCCCAGGGGAAGGCGGAGGTCATCGATATGACCGAACACACCCTGAAAAAGCTGACCCTCAAAGACCTCGAGCCAGATATTCCGAAATACCTGGACAGGATCCTTTTAGAGCACGACTTTGACGCCGAATACCGGCTGAGGGAAATGGGCAGGCCCCGGGACGTGAAGTTCATCTCCTGCAAAGGCCTGGTCGCGAATAAGGCACTGATGGAGCAGATGAAGCGCATGCTCCGCTGCATCCAGGAGGAGTACGAATACCCGGTGGACACCGAATTCACCATCAACCTGTCCGAAAGCGGCGAATACTCCGTGGATCTTTTACAGTGCAGGCCGCTGCAGGTGCAGAAGACCAGCGCGGGTACCGTGATCCCGCCCGGAATCCCGGAAAAAAAGATCCTTCTTGAGAGCAAGGGGGCGTCCATGGGCATGTCGAAGACGACAGGACTCGACCTCATCGTTTACGTGGACCCGGTCGGGTATTACAATATGCCTTACGCGGACAAGAACCTCGCGGCAAAGCTGATTGGGAAGATCAACTGGCACTACCGCGACTTGAACAAGCATATGATGCTGATCGTGCCGGGGCGGGTGGGGACATCGTCGCCCGAGCTGGGCGTCCCCACGGCGTTTTCGGATATCAGCGCCTATGAGATCATCTGTGAGACCGAGGAGACCACCGCCGGCTACAACCCGGAGCTGTCCTACGGGAGCCATATTTTCCAGGACCTGGTTGAGGCGGAGATCCTCTACACCGCAGTGTTCCACAACGAAAAGACGCTCCGCTTCGCTCCGGAAATGCTCGCTTCCGCAAAGGACATCGTCTCTGAGTTTACGGACGACAGCCGGCTCATGGAGATCGTCCATGTCTACGATGTGAGCGGGCGGGAGTCTTCGGTCTACCATGACGTCGCAAACGAACATCTGGTGATCACGTGCTGAAAGGCTTCCCCTTGAGGGGAAGCTGTCAACCCGAAGGGTTGACTGATGAGGTGACACAAAACGGAGCCGCCATAAGGCGGCTCCGTTTATGGTATAAACGAACGAAAGATGCGCGGCTCAGTCCACTGTTGTCACAGAGAGGTCCGTGGCGAATCCGGACAGGCCTTCGACCTCAATGCTCTTCACCGTAAGGGATTCGAAATTCTCTTCAACTATATCATCGCTGATCTCTTCTTCAACCTTCACGCAGTAAGTGAACAGGCCCTTTTCGATCCCGATCCACTGTCCTTTATCATCTTCAGCGAACCACGGGAATTCGTATCCGGCGTCCAGAAGATCCTTGCCGGTCTTCCCGATGAGCTCGTCAAGCGCTGCCGGATCCGGACGGTAATCGTTCAGGTTCTCTTCCCTCACGATCGGAAGATCGGCAACAAGCGCTTCGAACTTCTCGTTAAAATCCTCGGCAAGGCCGTCCAGGCTGGTGACGGCTTCGTACAGCTCCTCCGTGCTTTCGGCCGCAACCCTTATCGGCTCGCCTTCATAGTCAACAACGTATACAAAATACTGCGCGTCTATGCAGCTCCCGAACCTTTCGCCGGCTTCCATCGCTTCGCCAATCGTCTTAAAAGTCATCAGTTCGGGGTCGGTGATCGCGCCTTCCGGGATCTCCGGAGCCGCCTCCGCATCTGCGCCGGTATCCATACCCGGAACAAACTGGCTGATCAGTTCGCCCAGATTCAGCTGTTCAGCTAACTCGTTGAGGTTCAGCTGCTCCGCGACTTCATTGAGGTCGATCTCGCCAAGCGCTTCCAGCTGCTCCGAGTTGATATTAATGCAGGAGGTCATTGTCAGGATAAGGCAGGCTGCCAGCGCTGCCGCTAATAATTTCTTCATGTTGATCCTTTCGATATGAATTGTAAAAACGTCTGTTTTGTTATTAATTGTAGAACAGCTGCTCGGTCTTCGCGATGGAGAACGCGACCAGGAAGGCCATGTCCAGATCCTTCTCCTCGCACGTCACGTCAAGGTAATTGCCCATCGTAACGATAGCCTTTCCCTTGGGCGTTGAGGTGGCGATGGCTGCAAGGGGCTGCCCCTTGAGCGTCACGTTATAGCTCATGCCGAGCTTGCCGCCCTGGATGCCGGTGTCGATCCGGATGCCCAGGTCGTGCAGGTAGTCCCAGATCTTCTGCCCGTCAAATTTGAACCAGGAGCTCTTCGCCAGGGAGGCAATCATTCCGCCGCCCTCTTCCGCGGTGATGGTCTTCCCGACCTTGTGAACTTCCGTTTTATTGGTGACGTGATTGATAAAATCGTAAGGAGACGCTCCCAGCAGGGAGAACTTTGTCATATTTGCTTCATAGACCTTATTGCCGTTTTCGTCTTCCAGATAAAACGACTGCTTGACGGTCTTCAAAACCGGTTTCAGCCTGTACTCAGCCATTTGTCCACTCCTTTTCCTGTTCTTTCATTTTTCCGTACTTCTTCACGGCGTTGACGGCGCTCAGGATACCGCCCACAAGAGTTGCGATTCCGACTGCGATGATGATGATCGGGACGATCAGGCTCTTGGTCTGCGTAATCTGACCGGGGTCTGCAGGGTTATAATAGATCGTCATCTTGTCCCCTTCCTTTAATTTCCCCAGGCCGCCGAGCTCTGACTCGTATTCCTTGCCGTCCACCGTATATTTCACGGTGATAAGGTACGTCGCGTCCACATGCTCTCCATCGGCGTTCGTGTACTCTTCCGATTCCAACTCCACCTTCGCGATGGTGGATTCCGTCTCGATATAGTCCTGGTTCTTTTTGCTGATCACAAAGAAGATAATGCCGAAGACGATGAGGATGATTCCTGCAGGGATCAGAAACCGTGCGACCCTCGACTCGCGAATGATTGTAGCGAATTTATTCATAGTACTCCTTTCAGGCAGCCGGAAGTCAAGTCGCCCCGTGAAGCATCCCCGACTGCATGCTGCATATTCATGGAAACATTATATCCAAGCGTCCGCCGATTTTCAAGGTTTTTTGACGGATCGCCCCGCTTGATTGTGTCTTTATATTCTGTTAAAATACACTTAACTGACATCATGTGACTGCTTCCTGATTTTCCTGAAAAAACGGTGAAAGGAAAGAAAAGAACATGAAAACGGAAAGCGCCGAAAAGGCTGCAAAAAGACACGAAAAAGAAGCCAGGGAGCTCGAACGGCTCACAAAGGCAAGCCTGAGGAAGCCCCTGGTCCACGGTTTCTGGTTCCTGCTGGTCATTCTGACCGTGATCTACATTGCGGACGAGATCAGCTCCAACATGAACGGCGTCATGAAGCCGTATATGATCTTCGACCTGTTTAAAATTCCCGGCCAGGATACGACTTCTGACGCGTACGGGAGCGCGATCAGCGTGATGGCCATCGCCACCATCCCGACTTATATCCTGACGGCCGTCAATCCTTTGTACAGGACACTTGCGGACCGCTTCGGCCGGAAGCTCTTCCTGTTCCTGAACACACTGTTCATGGGTATAGGCATGCTGATCTGCATGACCGCCGCAAACCCGTACATTTTTGTGGTAGGCACCTGTATCACCGGCTTCTTCACGCCGAACGACATGCAGGTCATCTACCTCATGGAGACTGCGCCGAAGGAGCACAGGGCGAAGCTCTGCAGTATTACCAAGGGCATCGGCCTTCTTTCGGTATCCCTGATCGGCGTGCTCCGGAGCATCTTCTATAATCCCGATGAGCTCTCTACCTGGCGGCTGGTCTACCTGGTCCCGGTCATTCTGACGATCGCGATCGCCGTGATCGCTTTCCTCTGTACAAAGGAAACGCCGGTCTTCCTCGGCCGGCGCATAAGCTACCTGAAAAAGACCGATGAGGAGCGTGCCGCAGAGCAGTCGAAGGCCGGCGGGGAACGCGGAACGATCGGCGAGGCCGTACGCTACATCATCCACAGCCGCCAGCTTCGGATGATCGCGATCGTGCTGTTCATCTTCTCCATGGCCATCTCGATGTCCGGCTACTCCAGCGAGATCCTGCTTGCGGGCGGACATATGAACAACGATGACATGAACCTGTTCTACATCATCGAGCCACTGGTCTACGCAGTCTTCGCTTTCTTCAGCGGGTTCTTTACGGACAAGCTCGGGCGGAAGAATTCCGGCGTGCTGTTCGGCATCTGCGCGATCATCGGCCACGCGCTGTTCGTGTTCGGGGCGAAGTGGGGGATCGGCGCGGTGGCGCTCGCGTTCGCGAACGGCTTCATGTTCGGCGGGCTGTGGTCGCTGTCCGACCTCCTGTTCCTGGTACTCCCGGGCGAAAGCGCACCGACCAGGATCCGAGCATCTGTCATGGCGGTCATCTCCTATATGTACCTTTCGAACATCCTGGTCAGCATGCTGGTAGGCATTTTCTACGGAAAGATCGGGTCGGCAAAGATCGGCGTGTTCGAGCTCTGCTTCTTTGTGCCGATCATCCTGTTCAGCATCATATTCCTGAAGCTCAAGGTGAAGGAGACGAAGGATACGGACCTGAATACGGTAGGTGAAGAATAAAGGATCTTCGGGGGATCATTTCCGGAGAAAAGATTAAGGACAGGCTCTCGGGCCTGTCCTTTTCATTAAATAATGACCGCTCCTGCGATCAGTGCGGCGCAGACAAGCACCGCCAGAAGGTCGCACCAGTGGAACGGATATTTCTTATAGCCTGACGTCCGGTTCCGAAGCTCGAAGCCCCGGGCCTCCGCAGCCGCAGCCGCGGCGTCGGTCCGCCGGACGGAGGTGACCAGGAGCGGCACACAGAGCGGCAGCATCATGCCGATCTTTTTTAAGCCGTTCTTCGTGTCGAACTCCACGCCGCGCGCCGTCTGTGCTTCCATGATGTCCGCCATTTCCTCCATGAACTGGGGAATAAAGCGGATGGCGGTAGTCACGGTAAACGCATACTTGTACGGCACGTGCGCGACCTGGACCAGCGCGTTCGCGAGGTCAGAGATCTGCGTGACCGCAAGCATCAAAGCCAACGGGATGCAGGCGATCATGAGCCTCAGCACGACCTTCGCGGCGAGGATCAGGCCCTGGTCGGTAATGATCCAGAAGACCCGGTTCCCTTTCCGGACGAACAGGATCTGGAGGATAAACAAAAAGATCGAGATCTTTAAAAGGCCTTTGAGAAGCGACAGCGCTTTTCCGAAGACGCCGGCAAGAAGCCCTAACAGCATGTCAAAGCAGAGGAGTCCGACCAGGTAATACAGGTTGTCGGAAACAAAGGCCGCCGCGCAGACCGCGACCGCAAGGAGGATCCTGGTCAAAGGGTTCAGCTTGTGGATCACGGAGTCGCCGGCTGTGTACTGAAACAGGTCTTTCATACACCGGCCCCCTTCCTCTTTGCGCGGGCAGAGACGGCTTCTGTCATCTCTTCCACGGTGTCCGCATTTTCAAAGCCGGGTCCTAAGCGGAGCGCGAGCTCCACGATCTGCGGCGGTAGAAGCGACGCCCGCTTAAGAAGCTCCTGATCACGGAAAATCGTTTTCACCGGGCCGTCGCCCAAAAGGTGTCCGCCCGCCATCACGAGCGCGCGTGTTGCGTATGACGCAACGACCTCCATGTCGTGGCATACCATGACCACCGTGGTCTTCTGCTCCTCGTTCATCGTCTTGATGGTATCCATGATGTGCGTGCACTCACGGTAATCAAGGCCGGTGGTCGGCTCGTCCAGGATCATGATCTCCGGCCGGATGGCTATGACGGACGCCAGCGCGACCCGCTGCCGCTCGCCGCGGCTTAAGGAGAAGGGCTCTTCATCGCCGGAAAAGCCAAAGGATTCCAGCACTTCATCGACACGCCGGGCAATCGCATCTTCCCCCGCGTTCTGCCACACGGCCGTAAGGCCGAAAGCGATCTCCTCCCGCACAGTGTTCTTGCAGATCTGCCTGTCCGGATTCTGGAAAAGGTAACCCACGTGGCGCGCACGTTCGCTCACGCGCGTCTTCGCGGTATCAAGCCCGTTGATGAGCACTCTGCCCTTCGTGGGCTTTAAAAGCCCGTCGATGAGCTTCGCCGTAGTCGTCTTTCCTGCGCCGTTCGCGCCTAAAATGGCCGCAAACTCTCCCCGTTCAATGTGGAACGAAATATCTCTTACGGTGGATGAGTCATCGCCATACCCAAAGCTCACGTTTTCAAGAAGGATCATGATATCAGCCTCCTTACCGCGGCTTCAGCTTCATCCACATTTATGAGGACAGGCGTTTTGAGAAGCCCTTCTTTATGGAGATTCTGCGCGAGCGAGGCGACGCGCGGGCAGTTTACGCCGATCTCTTCGAGTTCCCTCGCCCGTTTCAGCACTTCACGCACGGGCCCGTGACAGAACATCGAACCGCCGCTCATGACCGCAAGCTCCTTCGCGAATTCCGAAAGCAGCATGATCTTCTGCTCGATCACGACGATTGTAATTCCGTACTTTTCGTTCAGCGTCTTCAGGAGGCCGAACACCTGCCGGCTGCTGCCGGGGTCCAGCTCGCCCGTGGGCTCATCGAGGAGAAGCACTTTCGGCCGCAGCGCGATCACGGAAGCGATGGCCACCTTCTGCCGCTGCCCGCCGGACAGCGACGCGATGGTGCGGTACCTGAGGTCTTCAATGCCCACCTCGCGGAGGGCAAAATCCATCCGCTCCTCGATCTCCTCGTGCGGAATGCCGTAGTTTTCCAGGCCGTAAAGGAGCTCGTCCTCCACGACCGAGGAAATGATCTGGCTTTCAACGTCCTGGAACACCATGCCCACCACGCGGCAGATATCGGTCATCTTGCTGTCCACCGTGTCCATGGAATCCACTGTCACGCTGCCGTAAAAATCGCCCTTGTAGTGGTGCGGGACGATGCCGCACAGCGCCCGCGCAAGCGTCGTCTTGCCTGCGCCGGCCGGGCCGATGATCCCGAAAAAGCCGCCGTCTTCTATGTTCAGCGTAATATCCTTAACGGCAGGCTCCGTACTGCCCTCATATTGAAACGTAAGAGACTCGATCGAGATCATTTTTTCAGGACCTTCTTCAGCGGGATGTACAGGATCTGCACGATGATCGCGTTCAGAACAGCCGTGCAAAGCACGATGGGCACATAGGCGACCATCGCGGAGATGTCAGCTTCCGTGAACAGGAAGAGGCAGATCGTGAAGCTGCCGCCGGAGACCACGGTCGAAACGAACGTGGAGACGATCGGGTTCACGTCGATGTTTTTGATTTTCATCGGGATCCGAATCATGAGGCACATGCATACGGCGCCCAGAAGCTCGGAGATGAAATTGAGATAAGGCGTGCCCGGAAGGAACTGGCATACAGCGCCGGTGATCAGGCCGATGATGGCCCCCTGCCACACCTTGGGACGGATCAGAAGGATCGCGAGGCAATAGGACGCGATAATAAAGTTCGGCTTCATTCCGAAGAAATTGACGTAGGTGCCCACCAGAAGCTTCAATACCGTACCGGCTGCGATCAGGACCGCGACCAGGATCAGATCGCCGGTCGAAAAGCCCTTTTTCTCTTCAATAACTACAGTTCTTTTTTCTGCCATGGGAAATTCTTCCTTTCTTCTGCATCCTGCAGCTTTAATGTTTTTCACGTTCTCCTCCGGACAATGCAGAAAACGGTTTTATTCTGCATAAATATGCATTCTGCCCGATATTTTTCACAACGAAAAAGCATATTGGAAGAATTTTATCATGTTGCCTTTTTTCTGTCAATCCCCCTTGGAAAATGCGGGTTTTGCCGTTCCGATCCTCTCCCGTGCCGTGCGCGGTATGATCTTCCGAACAAACCGGTTTACGGCTAACGCTATAGGATAAGTCAGAATAAAAACCGCCATTGTCATGACGATACCGACAGGAATGTACAAAAACATGGAATATTTTTTATAGAACAGGGGGAAGATCCTGACGTCAGCGAGATATGAAAGCAGGTAGACCTCAAAGACCACCCCGGAAATGTGCGCGGCGAGCTTCCGGACCGCCGGCCTCCTGCACCGGAACTGGTAGAGGATCAGGAACATCGACGTGGTCAGGAAGCCTTCCGGCATCCCGTTGTAGGCCGTTCTGAACCCGGTGTGGTAGTTTCCCGCTTCTGTCCTGGTGACGATATTGAGCCACCCTAAAAAGACCGAGAAAGCCACGACCAGCGCAAGCAGGATCCACCGGTTCGGCTTCGGCCTGTACGTCCTGATGAAGCACCCGATCATGTAGTAGGTCACGTAGTAGATCGACTGGAAGTAGTTTGGAACGATATTTCCGCAGGACGTTTTATTGAACGTTGCCGGGACGAACGTGAGCAGCACGAACGTAAAGACGACTGCAAGATGCGCCTGCCGGCTCACGCAGGACCGCCAGATGAGGTTTAAAAGCGGTGTGATCAGGAAGAGACCGATATACATGCTCACGTACCAGCCGTAGGTCGCGAGCTCAAAGTGAAGAAACTGAAGGACCCATTCCCCGGCCGTCATGCTTTCCTGCTGCACAAAGATCCTGTACGGAAGATGGACCGCAGAGATGATGAGATAGCTTAAGAGGACCGGGACGATCGATCGGTAATACTTTAGATTCCAGCTTTTTCCGCATTTGAGGTAACCGGTCAGCATCATAAAGAGCGGCACGCAGGTCATTACGACCGGCCGGAACGAGGTGGTCAGAAACCCGCCAAAGTCCGTGACCTCTCTGTAGTAGAAGCCGTTCCGAAGATAATAATGGACCCACAGCACCAGGAACAGAGCGGTGATGCGGACGACATCGGCGCCAAAATCCCTCTCACGCTTTTCTCCGCCGGAATGATGAACTCTTCCATATACGATATTATTTTCAGTAAACATAATAAACCCTCCTGCAGTAAACACTACAGAAGGGTTCTTTCGATGGAACCGACAGGTTCCTTAAGATTTTCTTACAGAGAGCCCGTTCTGTTCAGGTCCCTCAGAAGGAAAGGCCAGGGCATTCTCATGATTGGATGCCGCTGCCGCGCGGAAGGGTGACCACCGCGTTGAACTGGTCCCCGTCGATCCGGACCTCGAACCTGCCGCCCACGGATTCCGTATACGTCTCAGCGATCGTAAGCCCCAGCCCGCTGCCCTCCGTGCTTCTGGTCCTGTCCCCCCGCACGAACCGCTGCACGATCTCTTCGGGGGTAAAATCCATCTGGTAGGACGCAGTGTTGACCACTCGGACCACTGCGGACGCAGCATCCGCCTCCACATATACGAACACGCGCGAACCCGCGAGCGCGTACTTGCACGCGTTCTCCAGGAGGTTCGCGAACACCTGGTGCATACGGCTCCCGTCCGTGACGATGGGAAGCTTTCCCGCGGCATACACCCGCTTTACCGTTAGTCCGGTGCGGTCCAGCTCGTTCTGCATGAGGCCGATGGTCTGCTCCAGAAGGCTCACGAGATCGATCTCCGACATCACGGGGTCGAGCGATCCGCTGGAAACCTTTGTGAGCTCGAAAAGATCGTCGACCAGGTCCTTCATATAGCCGGCCTTCCGGTTCAGGAGTTCAAGTGTTTCCGTGCCCTTCTGGGACAGCTCTTCACTTAGAAGAAGCTCTCCGCAGCCCAGAATGGCTGTGAGCGGCGTCCGGAGATCGTGAGACACGTTCGTGATGAGGTCGACCCTGAACCGTTCCGCGGCGATGGCTTCCTTGACCGCCTGCGTATGCTCCTCCTGGATCTTCAGGAGCTTTTCTTCCATATCCGTATACTGCCCGTCCCGGACCTCCACCGGGATGCCGGACCGGAAGCTGTCCAGCTGCTCGCTTAAATGAGTGAGGTCGCGCCCGTAAACATGCTGTGTGATCATATTCGCGAGCCGGACCGTGCCGAGCCACGTGACGCTCCACCTGCGTTTCACCCAGCCGATCGTTTCCCGGATGAATGTCAGCAGGAACAGAAGAATAAGCGCGAGGCCGGCGGGATGGTCCCAGCCGGAAAGCCTGATGATCAGCGTCAGGATGAGGAGCGCCGCTGTGCCGTCCGGGCCGGCAGAAGGTGTTTCCGCCGGGAAGAAGATGAAGGTCGCCGCTGCAGTCCCGAGACCGGCCAGGATGCACACAATGCCAAGAATACGGAGGACCCTGTTCCGCGATGCGGCACTGTCACTGGCTTTCTCTTCCGCTGTAGTGCTATACAGTGCACTCTCACTTTCTATCTCGTATGCAGTCGTGCCCGGCGCTTCGCTTACCGTCTCCTCAACGTCCGCTTCTGAAAGCAGAGCCTCGCTCTCTGCTGTCGCGGTCTCCTCCGCATCTGCGTCCGCATCCAAAGCATAGGTGCTGGTTTCTCTGGCATAGTCCGAGACGGAACTCTCATACCACTGCTCCTCTTTAAAGCCTCTTCCCGAAACCAGCCGGATCCCCCCCGCCGCCAGTGCCGCGGCTGCGGCAAGCAGGATCCATGCGTATATGTTTTTCCTATTCAAAGACATAACCGATCCCCCACACCACTTTCAGGTATTCGGGCTTTTTCGAATTGAGCTCGATCTTGTCCCGGATCCTCGATATATGCACCATGACCGTGTTCTCCACGGAGTAGGCCTCGCTCTCCCAGACGTGGGAATAGATCTCCTCCGCCGTAAAAACGTGCCCCGGGTTGTCCATCAAAAACTCCGTGATCCGGTACTCCGTGGGCGTCAGGTGGACGGGCTCGCCGCGCATGATAAGCTTCTTCTCATCCTTCCGAAGCTCCGCGTCCCGGATGACGATGACCGTACTTCCCTCCGCTTCCCGGATCGAACCCAGCGTGTCGTAGCGCCGGAGAAGCGCCTGTACGCGGGCCAGAAGCTCCTCGCGGTAAAACGGCTTGACCAGATAATCGTCCGCGCCGGCGGTGAGCCCGATCACGCGGTCGGATCCTTCGGCCTTCGCGGAGAGGATCAGGATGGGGGAGTTGCTGATCTCCCGGATCTTCACCGTGGCCTCGATGCCGTTCATCTTCGGCATCATCACGTCCAGGATGATCAGGTCCGGCTTCTCGTTCCGCACCATGCGGAGCGCGTCCTCGCCGTTTCCGGCCGAGCACACGGCATAGTCGTCTTTCAGCATTTCTTTGATCACGCGGACGATCGACGGGTCGTCGTCCGCGATCAGGATCCTGTACATTAAAAAGCCAGCCTTTCTGCCCGGAGCATGAAGCGCTTGACAAAAGCCCCGGACGGGCCTTATGCGGACTTCATGTTTTTCCGGGCGTATCTCTCATAAGTCAGATAGGGAAGACAATGTCTTCCCTATCCATCATACCATATGTAATTGCGAAAAATCTTTCAATTTGCTTAATTATTCATCCTGGTCCGCGCAGCATTCCGAAGGGGGGGGTGCCGAACAGATACCGATCTGTTAAAATTTCGCGGATGAACGGGACCCCCGCCGGAGAATCACAGCCGGATGATGGTCGGATCCCTGTGCCGAAGCCCCAGCTCTTCAAGGCTCTCATGCATGCGTTTTACGGTCTCCGTATCGGTATACACGTCCGGCGAGTGCGCGTCCAGGGCCACGCAGACATCGGCGTGTGCCTCGGACACGAGCTCCCAAAAGACGGGGTCCGGATAGTTCCTGTGCTCATAGAACCCGAGCCGGTTGTATTCGAGCTGGACGTTCTCTGCCACGAGCTTCTCTATAAACGCAGCCATCCGCTCCCGGTAGATGTTACGGTCACCCATGTATTTAAAGAGGTCCGGGTGCGCGAGATACGTGAACACACCCCGGCTCATGGCCTCCAGGCAGTCGTCGATGTACCTGTCCATGGACTTCAGGCTTTCGCTGGGCATCCCGGCGTAGGTGTACCCGCCTTCGTCCGTATACGCGATGTGCTGACCCAGAATAAAGTACTCGATCCCGAGGTCCTTATAGTACGCAAGCATCTCGTCATAGCACTTTGCGACGTACTCCATTTCCATCCCGAGGTGGATCGTGATCCGGTCCTTGTACTCCTCCCGGAGCGCGCGGATAGACTGAACGTAATCCTTCGCGTTTTCTTCATCGGGCCGGAAAATGCCCGCAGGATACTGCTGGAGGTTTAAAAACGAGTGGTCCGAGAACCCGATCTCCTTATACCCCGCGGCGATGGCCGCCTCTATGTATTCCCTGTCCGTCCCGCGGGCGTGCCCGCAGCGGACCGTATGCGTATGCAGATTGATCATCCGTTTCCTTCTTTCGTCTTTACCATCCCAGGATCTTCAGATATTCGCGGCTTCTTCTCGCGCACTCGAGCGGGGAAAGGTCATAATGCCTGTCCTGCTCCACCACGACCCATTTCGAGCCTGCAGCGATCGCATTTTCGAGGATCGGCTCCCAGATCATCTGGCCGAAGCCTACGGGGCGGAACTCGAAGAATCCCTCGTCCTTCCTGACTTCACCGGGCTTCACACCAATAAGCTCGTACATGTTCGCGGTGCTGCCCGACTTGATGTAGTCCTTTAAGTGGACCACCGGGAGCCGCCCTGAATACTTCTTCACGTACTCCGCGGCCATTCCCGTCGCGACGTTGCACCAGCAGGTGTCGATCTCCGGTGCCAGAAGGTCCGCGGGTACGATCTCAAACATGCGGTCGTAGCCGTAATCACCCTCAGGCAGGCGGACAAATTCAAAGTCATGGTTGTGGTACAGGAACTCCATGCCTGCAGCCTTGATCTTTTTGCCCATCTCCGGAAGCTTCCCGAGGAAATCGATGAACCCTTCCGGGTTCGCCGGGCGGAACTGTTCGGGAATGTGCGGCATGACCATATACGTGACTCCCAGCGTCTTATAGTCTTCAATCGCCTTGTCCAGATTCTCCCAGAGCTCGTTGAACGGTACGTGCGCACTGATGGGCACGAGGCCGACCCTGTCGAGCACTTCCCTGATGTACGCGGGGTCGAGGCCGTAAAGGCCGGCGAGCTCCACTCCATCGTAGCCGATCTCCTTCACGGCTTTCATCACTTCTTCAAATCTCTCAGGCGTCTCCTGAAGGAGGTCTCTCAGGCCGTACACCTGTACGGCAACCGGCAGTTTACTCATGTGTGTTCTCCTTTTCAGTTAGTTTTTTATGTCAACAGCGTCTGCGCCGAGGACGGTACCTGTGTTTTTCTATATTATAGTAGCAAATCTCTAATAATACAATCATCATCCGGGCAAGTGGATAAAGATGCTGCTCTGTCCTGCCTGACATCTGCAAATTTTTCCTGTTTACTGTCGGGTTTATCCCTTGAAGTCCGTTCCGGTTTTCGCTACAATGGTTTTGCATTAATGAATGATAATCGATAAAGGAGATATTACCATGCTTGTCACAATGAAAGAGATCCTGGACCGGGCGAACAAAGAGTGGTACGGCGTGCCGGCCCCGAACGTAGGCGGAGAGCGCGAGGCCCGCGCGGCCATTGAAGCCGCGGAGGAGCTGAACTCCCCCATGATCCTGGACGTAAGCTACAACGCACACCCGGACATCATTTTCCTCGGCTCGTACCTGACAAGGCTTGCGGACCAGTCCACCGTACCCGTGGCCATCAACCTGGACCACGGCGGACACGCGTCCATCGCACAGCTCCGCGACCCCATCACCGCACTCCGCGCCGGCTTCAGCTCCATCATGGTCGACCGTTCGATGTTCCCCTTTGAGGAGAACCTCCGGATGGTCGCGGAGATCGTCCCCATCGCGCACTCTGTGGGTGTGTCCGTTGAGGCCGAGCTCGGCCACGTGGGCGAAGGCGAGCACGCAGACACGACGTCCGTGCTGACCGACCCGTCCGAAGCGCTGGACTACATCCAGCGGACCGGCGTCGATTGCCTCGCCGTGTCCATCGGTTCCGCGCACGGCGCGTACGCAAAGAACATCATCCCGAAAATTGACTTCGACCGTCTGCATGAGCTCAAGAAAGTGACGAATGAGTTCCCGCTGGTCATGCACGGCGGCTCCGGTACCGGCGATGAAAACATCCGCCGCGCCTGCCAGGAGGGCATCAACAAGGTCAACCTCTGCAACGAGCTGCTTCAGGCCGCGGCAAACCGTCTGAAAACCGCCGACCTCACAGGCAACGGCGCGTACGCACTGTTCGACATCCTGGTCGCGGGCTGGAAGGACCGCCTGCTGTTCCAGATCGAGAACATGGGCTCCGCCGGCAAGGCCTGGCCTACCGGCCCGAGGGGAGTCAAGACGGACGTCGCGACAACGATGGCGGAATAAGCAACCGGACACTGTAAAAGAAGAAACGCCGT
>JAFRVD010000083.1 GCA_017441825.1 Lachnospiraceae bacterium | reverse complement strand
CTCAATACATTCTTCGATGCATTCATGCGCAAGATACGGACAGACTGCCCGTGCGCCGTAGCCTAAAAGCAGAGCAAAATGATGCACGTCCCGCGGTTCCGCGCTCTCTAAGATGATCGATACCGCCGTGCGCTTTTTCGTGCGGATCAGGTACTGTTCCATCGCGGAAACCGCCAGGAATGAAGGGATCGCCATGTGGTTCTCATCAACGCCGCGGTCGGAAAGGATGACGATATTCGCGCCCTTCTTATATGCTTTGTCGCACTCGACAAAGAGCCGCTCCACCGCCCGCTCGAGGGAAGTGTTCTTATAGTACAGCAGCGAGACGGTCTCCACATGGAAGCCGTCTTTCTTCATTGCCTTGATCTTGATCAGGTCCATCCTTGTGAGGATCGGGTTATTGATCTGCAGGACCCGGCAGTTTTCCGGGCACTCCTCCAGCAGGTTTCCGTCCCTTCCGAGGTAGACCGTGGTATCCGTCACGCACTCCTCACGGATCGCGTCGATCGGCGGATTCGTCACCTGCGCGAACTGCTGCTTGAAATAATCAAAGAGCGGCGGATACTGACGGCTCAGGACAGCGAGCGGTTCGTCCGCGCCCATGGCCGCTGTCGCCTCCTGCCCGGTGCGGGCCATGGGAAGGATGCTGTCTTTCACCTGTTCGTAGGTATAGCCGAACGCCCGGTACAGGCGGTCCCGCATTTCCTGGGTGTACTCCGGGATCCTGACATTGGGGATTGCAAGGTCCGCCAGATGCACCAGGTTCTGGTCAAGCCATTCTCCGTACGGCTGCCGCGCGGCGTAGCGCTGCTTGATCTCCTCATCCTCGATCAGCTGCCCGCGTATGGTATCCACGAGCAGCATCTTGCCGGGACGGAGCCGGTCCTTCCGGAGCACATGACTCTCGTCGATATCCAGTACGCCGACCTCTGAGGAAAGGATCAGGCGGTCATCGTCCATAAGATAGTATCTGGACGGCCTGAGACCGTTGCGGTCCAGGACCGCGCCCATGACCTCACCGTCCGAAAACAGGATCGAGGCGGGACCGTCCCAGGGCTCCATCATGGTGGCGTAGTAACGGTACAGGTCCCTTTTCTGCCTGGTCATGGTGTAATCGTTCTTCCATGACTCCGGGATCAGGGTCATCATGGCCAAGGGAAGCTCCATCCCGTTCATGACGAGAAACTCCACCGTGTTATCCAGCATCGCGGAGTCGGAGCCCGCAGCGCTGATCACAGGGAAGATCCGGTCCATGTTGCCGCGCATGACCGGCGACGACATGGTTTCTTCACGCGCGATCATACGGTCCACATTGCCGCGGATCGTATTGATCTCTCCGTTATGGAGGATAAAGCGGTTCGGATGCGCCCTCTCCCAGCTCGGCGTCGTGTTGGTGGAAAAACGCGAATGGACCATCGCAATCGCGGACTGAAAGTCCTCTGACTGAAGATCCGGATAAAACTTCCTGAGCTGCCCTACCAGAAACATGCCCTTATACACGATCGTACGGCTGGAGAGACTTACGACATAGGTGTTGTCGTTTGACTGCTCGAACTCCCTTCTCGCAAGGTACAAAAGCCGCTCAAACGGGAGCCCCACTGGTGTTTCTTCCGGCTTTTCCACAAAGCACTGCAGGATGCAGGGCATACAGGAAAGTGCCGTCTGACCCAGGACCTCCGGACAGACCGGAACCGCGCGCCATCCGAGAAGCTTCAGGCCGTTCTTTTTGAAATTGATCTCGAGCATCTTCTGTGCCTGACGGCGCGGAAGCGCCTCCTGCGGAAAGAAGAACATACCGACCGCGTATGTGCCGGCTTCACCGACAGTGATCCCGCAGCCTGAAGCTTCGCGCTTAAAAAAAGAATGGCATATCTGTACCAATATGCCTACGCCGTCGCCGGTCTCGCCCAGAGCGTCTTTGCCCGCCCTGTGCTCCAGCTTTTCTACGATTTTCAGTGCGTCATCCACGATGCCGCGGCTTTTGCGTCCGCGGATATCCGCAACGGCGCCGATGCCGCAGGCATCGTGCTCCGTGATCTCTCCGTAACCGAGCCATTGTTCCTTGCTGATCATCATTTCATTATCCTTACGCAGCATTTACATAACAGGATTGTCCCGGATGGGTACAAGGTCTCATCCGGGGCAATATGTGTCTTCAGCCGTTCATGTCTGTTATCTCAGTGAAAAGAGCATTTCCCCGTAGGTCGGATACGGAAGGTAGCCTTCCGGGATCAGTGCCTCTGCCTCATCCACGACAGCTCTCAGTTCCGCCATATCCTTCAGGACATTTGCCTCATAGAATTTTGCCGTTTCAAGCGCGTCCGGGATCGACTCCGCTTCACGCGTATCCTGATCCAGCCTGTCAAGGAGCGTGACCAGCTTGCACGATGCCTCATCCAGCGCGCCGATCACCTTGCTCTCCATAGCGCAGGCAGCATCCGGCAGAAGCTGCTTCTTTAACGCCGCTTCCTCGGAAAGCGCCTTCATATAGGCAATCAGTCCGGAAACAAAATCTTTCCGCACCATCTCCTGCATGGTCAGGGACTCGATATGCACTGCCTTTGAGTAGTTTTCGAGCAGGATCTCATATCTGGAGAAGATCTCCACCTTTGTAAAGATCCCGTGCCCGGTAAAGAGCTCAATGCACTTATCCGAGATCCATCTCGGCATGACATCCGGAAGGGACTTCAGGTTGTCCAGGCCCCTCTTTGCCGCTTCCTGTACCCACTCTTCCGTATAACCGTCGCCGCCGAAGAGGATCCGCTTATGCTCTATGATCATTTCCTTCAAAAGCCCTCTGACAGCCGCCTCCATTTCGCCGACGGTCTTTCCTTCGAGCTTTTCCGACATCTTCTTCAGTTCCTCGGCAACCGCCGTGTTGAGTACGATGTTGGCCGTCGCGACCGACGCGGACGAACCCGGCATACGGAACTCGAACTTGTTGCCTGTAAACGCAAACGGTGACGTACGGTTGCGGTCTGTCGTATCCTTGGTAATGTCCGCGAGCACGCTTGCGCCCATCTCCATGTAGGTCTTACCGGCTTCGTGGAAAGCGGTCCCCTCTTCGATGCTCTTCAGTACCTCTGTCAGTTCATCACCGATGAATACGGAAACAATGGCAGGCGGTGCTTCGTTGCCGCCGAGTCTGTGGTCGTTGCCCGCCGTCGCGACGGAAAGCCTCAGAAGGTCCGCGTAATCGTCCACAGCGGCGATCGTCGCAAGCAGAAAGACGAGGAACCGGATGTTCTGCGCGGGGTGCTTGCCCGGATCCAGCAGGTTGATGCCGGTGTTGGTCTGCAGCGACCAGTTGTTGTGCTTGCCTGATCCGTTTACGCCTTCAAACGGCTTTTCATGCAGAAGGCACGCGAAGTTATGCTTGTCCGCCACCTTCTTCATAACTTCCATCGTCAGCTGGTTGTGATCG
>JAFRVD010000082.1 GCA_017441825.1 Lachnospiraceae bacterium | reverse complement strand
CGGCCAACGGTCGGTTGATTGGTGACGCTAAAAATGGCTTATTCTCCGCCGAAAAACAGCTTTCTCCGAAAAGACAGGCGCCAGGCTTCATGCGAAGTCTGGCGCGATGTTTTAGGTGGGAGTTATTTTACACCCCCTTTTGTTTATGAGAACATGTTTAATTGAGGATCCCCTTAAACGAGATCATCTTCTGCTGCGTCATCTCCTCGAGGGTGATCACCGCGCCCTCACGCCCGACGCCAGAGTACTTGTAGCCGCCGAAGGGCTGGTGCGCGAGCCTGTAATTGCCCGTGCCGCCGATGATGCACGCGCCCGCCTGGATGCCGTTCGCGACCTTCATGGCCGTGGCCATGTCCGACGTAATGACGCCGGAGGAGAGGCCGTAGCGGGTCTGGTTCGCGATCGAAAGCGCGTCCTCAAGGTCGTCAAAGGGGATCAGCGGCCACACCGGGCCGAAGCATTCGGTGTCTTTCGCGATGTCCGCGTCCCTGGGCGTCACGATGACCGTCGGCTCAATGAACGCGCCGTTCCGGTGCCCGCCCGTGAGGAGCGTGCCGCCCTGCTCAACAGTGAGCGCGATCTGCCGCTCGACTTCGATGGCATCGGCCTCCCGGATGCACGGACCCATCTCGGTCCGCGGGTCGTGCGGGTCGCCCACCACGACCTTCTCAAGCCGGTCTACCAGGTCCTTCGCGAAGCGGTCAAAGATTCCGCGCTGTACGAGGAACCGTTTTGATGCACAGCAGGTCTGGCCTGCGTTACCGATCCGGCCGGCGATGGTTTCGTCGAGCGCCTTTTCGTAATCCGCATCGTCAAAGATAATGAGCGGGTCGTTTCCGCCGAGCTCCAAAGAGACCGGCCTCAGCGACTTCGCGCAGGACTCAGCAAGCGATATGCCCACTTCCGTGGAGCCCGTGAACGAGACTGCCGCAACGCGTTCGTCCTTTGCCGCCGCCGCGCCGATGACCGACCCTCTGCCCGTCAGGCAGCACACCGCGTTCACCGGGACCCCGGCGTCGTAGAGCAGCTTCACGATCATGATGGCGGACCTGGGCGTCTTGCTGGACGGCATCAGAACTACCGAATTTCCGGTCACGAGCATCGGCGCAAGTTTATGCGCAGCGAGCTCGCAGGGATAGTTGAAGGGGACGATATTGGCGAAGACGCCTAAGGGCTCGTGGATCGTAAACGCCACGTCGCCCTGGGAGCGCGGCTCGCCGTTATACGGCAGCGTCTTTCCGTAGAACGTGTACGCCGCCGCGTTGTAGATGCGGAAGATGGCCGCGTTCGCGTAGACCTCGGTCCGGCACTGTTCGATAGGCTTTCCGCCCTCCTCGCACATGACCTCCGCGATCTCCTCCACATTTTTCTCGATCAGGCAGCAGTAGCGCTCCAGAATACGGATCCTCTCATGGAGCGGTACAGCGTTCCATTCCTTCTGGCCGGACACCGCAAGCTCGATGGCGCGGTCCAGGTCTTCCAAGGTCCCCTGCGGGACCGTGTCCACCACTTCTCCGGTGGCAGGGTTCACTACGTTGAATGTTTCTCCGTTTGAAGCGTCTGTGTAAAGTCCGCCGATGAGCATTTTCATGAGCGCACCTCCTTTATGGTAATCATTAGAGCCCGTCATTCGAAATGCGGTGCTTACAGTTTGGACAGATATTCGTAGTCGTCCAGGATGGTCGTATACGGGTCGCCGGTCCACGCATATTCGCGTTCGACGATGTATGCCTTGACCCCCTGGGCATCCGCAGCCTTGATGATCTCGGGCATGTTGATGATGCCGTCGCCCAGTTTACAGTTGATCTTCTGGTGCTCTTCAAAGGCCTTTTTCGCTTCCTCGGTGAAGATCGGGAAGCCCTTTTCGTCGCGCTTGAGGCCCTTGTAGAACCGGGACAGATCGTCCTCCGGCCCTAAGACACGCGACGTTTCCTTGACGTGCACGAGGTCTACGCGGCCCGCATGGTCCCGGATAAACTCCGCGGCGTTCACGCCCGCGCGCCACGCCCACGCTGCGTCGATCTCGAACGTGACGTACTCGGGATCCGTATTCTCCATGAAGATGTCGATCACGGACTTGCCGTCGTACTGATCGAAGTCGTTGTTGTGGTTGTGGTAGCCGTAGCGGAGGCCCGCGGCCTTGCACTTTTTGCCGATCTCATTGAGGAGCTCGGCGCCGCGGTAGGCCTCATCCCTGTCCGCGACTCTCAGCCCCGGATTGACCATGAACTGCACGCCCGTGTCCGGAAGGTACTCGATCATTTTGTCGCTCTCCGGTGCATCCACGTGGCAGCTGATGGCGGTCAGGCCGTGGTCTTCGATGATCTTCCGAAGCTCCGCGCCTGTGTACTTGTCGTACGGGCAGCGGAACATTTCAATGCCCTTGTAGCCGGCCTTCTTCGTCATGCGGAGATAGCCTTCAAAATCTCTGGTGATCTCGCCCACAAAAGAGGCTGTGATCAGGTAAATATCTTTCATGTCAACTCCTTATTCAGTCATTTGTGAAGCAGCCTGTCGCACCGCGCGACAGTCTCCATGCACATCTGGGAATTGTGGAACGGGCACTTGCCGGTGTTCAGCTTGTCGAAGCCGTGCATGCCGTCCACAACCTCGCCGCCGTTTTCGTCGATGCGGACGTTGTTGTACCAGTCGCCGTGCTCGCGGTTTACAAAGTATTTGTCAATGATCTCCGCCTGCTTTTCACAGGCTGTTAAGAACCGTTCGTCGCCCGTGAGCTCGTAGCCGCACAGCATTGCGGAAACGCCTTCCGCTTCCGCCCACCAGACGTGGACAGGAGAGCGGTCCGAAGACGCCAGGTCGCCGCCGTTATAGAGAGCGCCGTACGGGTCGAAATCGTGCTCGAGGACTTCATAAAGAAGCTCCTTGAGAATTCCTTCAGTCCGTTCGATCAGCGCCGGATCCCCGATCGCCCGCACCACGTTTAAGAGCAGATAGCTGATCTCGCAGTCGTGTCCGAAGCTCTGCTGGGTGCCGATGCGCTTTCCGTCCGCCGTAATAATGGTCATGAAATTCCGTCTTTCAGGATCGTAGAGCTTATCGAGGAGCACCTCCGCCATGCCGCGGAGCGCCTCAAGCACTTCCGGATCCTTTGTCGCTTCATAGAGCCGGAGATAGGCCTGGAACAGGTGATGCGCGAACATCACCGCGTCCTCCGGGAACGGAGACCGCATGCCCTTCCGCCCGAAGCCGAAGCCTTCCGACTTCTGCCAGTCGCGCGTCATGTTGCCCGCGTAGAGGCCCGGCGCGGTCTTTGCCTTCGTCTCCATGAGCCGGAACGCGTCCATGGCCATCTGAAGCGCCTCGGGATCCCCGAACGCGTGATAGTATTCCGCAAGCCCCATGATGAAGAAGGCTTCGCAGTAGTTCGGCTTATCGGTAGTCAGCACCTCGCCGGTTTCAGAAACCGTTGTGAACGCGCCGCCGAATTCCGGATCGTAGAAGCGTGACTTGATCTCCTCAAACGTGTATTTCGCGCGGTCCGCGTAGATCTGGCCGCGGAGCCGCCGGTACGCCGCGGAGAAGACCCACAGCATGCGGCCCGTGAGCGTCAGCCCGCGCGGCTCGGAGTTGTTCCGCTCCATGTCGATGGTCACCACTCCGTAGAAGCCGCCGTGCTCACGGTCCATAATATATTCGCTGCACCACCAGGGCAGGATCACAGAGGTCAGCTGGTCCTTCGCCCAGGCGCGTAAAGTTTTAAGACGTTCTTCGTACATAGAACCTCCTTTGGCAAAATCAGTAAGGGGCCCCGCAGTGCCGCGTGCCCCCTGCCGGTATTCTTTAGAAGTAGATGGTCTCTCCGGAAGCCGCAGACTTGTAGATCGCGTCCAGGATCTTCGTGACCGTAAGCGCCTGCTCGGGCGTTACAAAGAGCTCACCTTCGCCAAGAAGCGCGTTGACCCAGATCTCTGCCTCCATCTGGTTCGGATCCTTCTGCGGGTTCCGGTCGATGGTATTCATCATCCGCGGGAACATCGAACGGGTCTTGATCTTGAGATCGACCGCGCGGTTGTTCTGTACGTGGTTCGCGGTGACCTGCATGCCGGTTTCGTCGATGCCTCCCTTGGTGCCGGCCAGCCTGACCATGCCTTCGTTCGGGATCAGGTTCATCGCCCACGAGCAGCGGATGTTGATGAGCGCGCCGTTCTTCATGCGGACAAAGCCGAATGCGGAATCCTCAAGCTCGTACTTTTCGGGATCCCAGTTGCCGAAGTCGTTGCCCATTTCATCGACGGTCGCGACGGGGCCGATCTTGTCGAACGTGCAGCCGGTCACGGACGCGACTTCATAGTTGTTCATCATCCAGAGCGTCAGGTCGAGCGCATGTGTAGCCATGTCGATGAGCGGTCCGCCGCCCTGCTCGGCCTTGTTCGTGAACACACCCCAGGTCGGGATGCCGCGGCGCCGCCACGCGGTCGCTTCCGCGTAGTAGATCTCGCCTAAAGCGCCGGTGTCCACATATTCCTTCATCGCCTTGTGGGCGTCAAAATGACGGTACTGGTAGCCGATCGTCAGGAGCTTGCCGGTACGGATGTGGGTATCGTACATTTTCAGTGCGTCTTCGTAGGTCGCAGCCATCGGCTTTTCGCAGATGACGTGCTTGCCGGCTTCCATCGCGTCGCAGGAGATCTGGCAGTGCTTGACGTTGGGCGTCAGGACGTGCACCGCGTAGATTTCCGGGCAGGCGAGAAGATCGTGATAGTCCGTGAAGACCTTCGCGCCTTCGCAGCCGTATTTTGCTCTTGCTTCTTCCGCGCGCTCCGGAATAATATCGCAGAACGCGTACATATCGATCCGGTCACGCTGAGTGCTCATTCCCGGGAAATGCTTGTCAAAGGCGATGCCGCCGCAGCCGATGAAACCGATTTTCAGTTTTTCCATAATTGCATGATCCTCCTGATATAGTAGTAGATAGTATCATTTTACCCCTTGCGGATACGCCCCGCATTTTATATTCTGCGCAGTTTTTTTATAAAAAACCTGACGTACGGGAGCGGTTCAAAAAATGTAAAAAAATGTTTTCAAATAACATCCGGGGAGGGAGTCCGGGTCTTATGCAAGATCGGATACATATCTGAACAGGGAACAGTCAAAAACAGAAGATTTGATAAAAAGTCCATGCTACACTTAATCTGTGAAAGTGCCGGGACCGGCACATGGGACCCATGAGAAGGAGAGTGTATATGTACGAGAAAAACATTGAGATCCTGAAGGACGCCGTGGAGAACCACCGGGCGATCCGCAATATTAAATTCCACAGGAAACCGGACGGCACCTTTGACATCGAGGGCAATTTACAGCTCTGGATCGACTGCATGGCGCCGTTTGAAAAGATCCCTCTCTGGGAAGAAGGCGCGCCCGGCTATGACAAGGAGAAGACGCCGCTTCAGGAGGACCCGTATATGGTCTTCGTGCCGGCGGAAGGACAGGCAGAACCGCGCGGGACCATCATTGTGGCCCACGGCGGCGGTTTTTCGACCCGGACCGGCTGCGAGGGAGTGAACGCTGCCTGGTATTTCCACAAGCAGGGCTTCAACACGGCCATCCTGACGTACCGGCTCCAGCCGTATACCCGCTTTGATGCGATCGACGATATGCAGCGGGCCATCCGGCTCCTGCGCTATAAGAAGGACGAGCTTGGCATTACGGAGAGGATCGCCTGCATGGGCTTCTCTGCGGGCGGCATGCTGAGCGCGAACTGCGCAACGCTTTACGACCCGGGCGATCCTCAGGCGGAGGATCCCGTGGAGCGGATCTCCTCCCGGCCGGACGCTGCGGTGCTCGGCTACGGGGCGTTTGTGATCGTCGCCTATCCCGGCGGCTTCTTCATGAGCCCCTTCGGGGATTCTGAAGAAGTGCTCCGCCACGGCGGTATCTGCACGGAAAACGTGACGCGGAGAGAGCGCCTGAAGCTTTCCCCGGAGGCCAACATTACCTGCGACACCCCGCCGTTCTTCATCTGGCAGACCAACAGCGACGACCCGAGGAACGCCTTCGCGACGGGCTACGCCCTCACAATGGCCGGCGTCCCGTTTGAGCTTCACTGCTTCCCGGACGGCGTCCACGGCATGGCGATGGCGGACGGAGAAAACGACCTTGCGATGAACATCCCGCACGTTACCCATTGGGGCGAGCTCTGCGCGGAGTGGCTCAGGGCACAGGACATCTGAAGAAGGGAGACCAAATGATCTATACGTATGAAGAGGCGAAGCCGTATCTCAGGTTTTTCGGCAGGATGCTTGAGGACCCGGTGCGCGGCGGCCTGTATATCAACTGGAGTACGGCCGGCATCCGCGTCCGCTTTAAGGGCACAAAGCTTGCCATACGGTTTGAGGCCATCGGGAACAAGAATATGATGGACCCCGCGGCGCCCATGGAATACCCGTGGATGGCGGTGATCCGGGAAGACATGGCGATCCATGAGCGGATCCTGCTCACGGAGGAAGACGCCTGGGTGACTGCACTCTCCGGCGAGTACGGCGTACATGAACTCGGGGTCATCAAGCTTACGGAGAACTTCCGGGGCAAGGTGCGGCTCATCGCTTTTGAGTGCGACGGAGAGCTTCTGCCCGTAGTAGATCTTGAGGAAAGGCCGAGGATCGAGTTCATCGGCGACTCCATCACCTGCGGCTACGGCAATGAGGAGCCCGACCCCACGCAGCACTTCAAGACTGAGACGGAAAACGGCTGGGACGCTTACGGCCCGCGCGCAGCGCGTGAAGCAGGCGCGGAGTGGTCGGTCATCGCCGTGTCCGGCATAGCGATTTCCCGCGGCATGGACCCGCTTCCGTTCATGACGGAGGGGTTTGCCATGGAGAATCAGTACCGCTACACGGACCGTTCAGTCTGCGAGCTCCGCGATCTGCTGAAGGCTGAATGGGACTTCGCGGCGCGCCCGAACGACGTGGTGGTCTTAAACCTCGGGACGAACGACGCGACGCAGATCGCCTTCTCGCGCGACATGCCCGCGGCGGAAGCCTTCTTCAGGGAGCGCTACAGCACGTTCATCCGCGAGATCAGGCGCTTAAACGGCCCGGAGCCGTTCATCGTCTGTGCGCTCGGGACGCTCGACTACTACCTGTACGAGGACATCCGGGACTGCGTGGAAGCGTACCGGAAGGAGACCGGGGACGAGCGGATCTCCTGCTTCAAGTTCGGCCATACCAACATGATGCGGGAAGGGTTTGGCGCGGACATGCACCCTTCGATGAAGACGCACGAGCGGATGGGGCACGAGCTGGCCGCGTACTTAAAGACGATCATATAAGGACGGGGAGTGCGTAAAGCACGGTGCGTCCGGAGCATATAATCACCATGCAAAGATAAAGGAGGATAAATCATGCCGAGAATTGAAATGCCGAAGCCGGATCCCAGGGACCTGATCCTGGACAGACAGTTTCTGATGACCGACGGAAAGGGACGGATCGACCGGATCCGCGACCTGTACACCACATTCAACAACAAGGTGGACCTGGAAGCCCTGAAGGAGGGCGGATACATCGACGTGGTCGGGAAGATGATGGAGCCCGTGACCATTTCGTTCGACGACCACTCCGCGGAAGTGATCGCGTATTTCGCGAAGCTCGGGATGGTCAAGGAATTCCACGGCCAGGAGGACGTGATGAGCTGGCCCGAATATGAACAGAAGACCGGGTACCACTGGGACCCGTCGCTCTACGACGCGCCGCAGAACAACCGGAAACTCTGGAATTCGTTCGTGCCGGTCTCGGCCTTTAAGGAAGAGAACAAGGACAGGAAGTACCCCGTGGTCTTCGTGCTGCACGGCGGCTTCAACCCGATGTCCATCATCGACGGCTGGGGCTGGGTGCAGGAAGCAGCAAAACGCGAGTGGATCGTGATCGTGCCGTCTCTTGAGATCGACAGCGTGCTCGAAGAGATCCTTCACAAGGCAGCGGAGCTCTACCCCGTGGACCTGACCCGCGTGTACGCGTGCGGCTTCTCCTACGGCGGCTTCATGTCGAACATGCTCGGCAACAAGCGGCCGGACATCTTTGCGGCAGTCACTCCGTGCGGCGCGGCCATCGACGACGCGAAGTGCGAAGAGGCGATCGGGCCGGAGCCCCAGGAGCCGTTTGACGGGGTGGCGCGGGCCGTCGGCCTCGGGACGTATATGCCTGTCATGAACATATACGGCAATCTTGACGGTTTCCGTTTCCCGTTCTATGATTATAAAGGATTCATGGGCATGGGCGGCCCGGAAAAGATCGTGGAAGGCTTAAACCACTGGCTCCGTGTGAACCACGCGAAGGAGATCTCTTTAGACGACGTCATGGCACTCAAGGACCGCGAGGACGTGACAGTGGAAGAGAAGAAGATGGGCGTGCCCATTGAACCGGGTTACGGCGAGACTGTGGAACGGCAGGGCCTTACGCACTACATCGCATCCTTCCCGTCAGAAGACGGCGTTGTCCGTACCAGGCTCATGTGCACCATGAACATGCCTCACTGGCCGACTCCGGAAATGAGCTATCAGGCCTTTGAATTCATGGGCCACTTCCGGAGAGACCTCACGACGTTTGCAAGCATTTATGAGGAGTGACGAATTATGGCAATGCAGGAGATCATTGAAAAACTGATCCGGGACGGATACGAGTTTCCTGAGATCACGGGAGAGATCCCGCACGGCGATATGCCCGGCGATAAGGTGGAGATCAACGAGTCCCATATCAGAAAGGCGCAGGTGATTTTTCCGGAGCTTCTGAAAAAGCTTCAGGAGAACGGACAGGAGAAGGCCGTGCTCGCGGTCTGCGGCGGCTCAGGCGTCGGAAAGTCCGAGATCGCGTCAGTCTTAGGGTACTACCTCCGGGAGCTCGGGATCGGCACGTACGTGCTGTCCGGAGACAACTACCCGAGAAGGATCCCCATGTATAACGATGCGGAGAGGCTTTCGACCTTCCGGACCGCCGGCATCCGCGGCATGCTTTTAGAGGGCGTGTACACGGAAGAGAACGGGCAGATCCTCCGTGACCTTCAGGAGAAGGAACTGGATCCGGACCCGAAGGAGATCAGCGAATACCCGTGGCTCGACAATTACATCCGGTACGGAAAAGCGGCGCTCAGGGACTACCTCGGGACACCGAAGGAGATCGATTTTGACGAGGTCTCCGGGATCCTCCGGGCGTTTAAAAACGGCGCGGACGCCATCTACTTAAAGCGGATGGGCCGTACGGATACCGAGCTCTGGTACAGCTGCGTGGATTTCTCTGAAACCGACGTGCTGATCGTGGAATGGACGCACGGGAACAGCGACTTCATCGACGGTGTGGACATCCCGATCCTCTTGAATTCCACGCCGGAGGAGACGCTTGCGCACCGCCGCGCGAGGAACCGCGACGGGAAGACGGACTCCGCCTTCACGACGATGGTCCTTTCGATCGAGCAGAAAAAGCTTCACGATCAGGCGAAGAAGGCAAAGATCATCATCAGCAAGGACGCGGAGCTTCTGGATTTCGCGGAATACACAAGGAGAATGAACTTATGACGAAATACGCGGACAATGGGCCGATGCTGAACGCCTACCCCGACAGTGTGGGTGGGACGCTTCGCGACATCGTTTCATTCCTGAAAAAGCCCGAGGCCAAGGACATTTTCAGTTCCTTCTACATCCTGCCCAGCATATTCAACACGGACCTGGACCGCGGTTTCTCGGTCATCAGCTATGACATCAGCGAGATGCTCGGGAGCCGGGAGGATCTGGAGGACCTGAAGGCGCTCGGGATGGATCTGAAACTCGACTTCATCCTGAACCACATCTCCGTGCTTTCAAAGCAGTTCCAGGACATCGTGAAGAACGGCGAGGAATCGAAATACCGGGATTTCTTCATCGACTGGAACCGCTTCTGGGAAGGCTGCGGGGAGATGACTGCGGACGGCTACATCCAGCCGGATCCTGAATACATCAAGGACATGTTCTTCCGGAAGCCCGGGCTGCCCATCCTGATGGTGCGGTTCCCGGACGGGCGGGACGTGCCCTACTGGAACACGTTCTACCAGGAAGTGAAGTATCCCGTACTGACCTACCAGACGATGATGGAGATCTTCCCCGGCATGCAGTACCAGACGGCGGACACCATCGCGAAGCGGGTCAATGCGGCGATCTCTTCGGGGACGCCTGTTAAGGAGCTGGACTTTGCGGGCCTTACACAGTACCGGGAGAAAACCTGTGAATACCTGGAGGCGAACCGGAGCTATTTAGGTCAGATGGATCTCAACATCAAGTCGGACCTGGTCTGGGAATACTATGACGACGTCCTTCGGACGCTGGCGTCCTACGGGACGAAGATCGTGAGGCTCGACGCGTTTGCGTACGCACCCAAGGAGCCCGGTGAGAAAAACTTCCTGAACGAGCCGGGGACGTGGGACCTTCTTGCAAAGGTGCAGGCGATTGCGGATAAGTACGGCCTTAAGCTTCTTCCGGAGATCCACGCGAGCTACGGAGAAAAGAATTACAAGGTGCTGGCCGACAAGGGCTATATGACCTACGATTTCTTCCTGCCCGGCCTCATACTGGATGCGATCGACCATCAGGACGGGTCCTATCTCAAGGCCTGGGCGGACGAGCTGATCCGCGACGGCATCCGTACGGTCAACATGCTGGGCTGCCACGACGGCATCCCGCTTCTGGATCTCCGCGGGCTGCTGCCTGAGGACAGGATCCAGGAGATGATCGACACGGTGGTGGGCCGCGGCGGATACGTGAAGGACCTCCACGGCAACAAGAACATGTACTATCAGGTAAACGCCACGTACTACAGCGCACTCGGCGAGGATGACCGGAAGTTGCTGCTTGCACGTGCTTTACAGCTGTTCATGCCCGGAAAACCCCAGGTCTGGTACCTCGATCTGTTCGCGGGAAAGAACGACCACGAGGCAGTCAAACGCGCAGGCGCAGGCGGACACAAGGAGATCAACCGGACGAATCTGAGCCCCGAAGACGTTGAAGAACGGCTTGCGCTTCCCGTAGTGCAGAAGCAGCTCGAGATGTTAAGGCTCAGGAACACCTGCCCGGCCTTCGGCTTTGATGCGAAGATCACGGTGGACCTTGACGGGACGAAGCTGACGTTCACTCATGAGCGGGAAGGACACAGGATCACACTGACTGCGGACCTCGCGACGCTGGAGTTCACGATTTGTTAAACGCAGGTATCTGCAAAAGAGAAGTAAGGCTATCATGGAAAAGACAGAAATCTACGTCGGGCTGAACGACCAGTTCACGAAGCAGCAGAAATTTGAGACGGAAAAATACGTCTCCATCCTGAAAAACGTCTGCAGGAGCTACAAGGTCGCGTTTTCGTTCAACGTGATCGAGGGCGGATACATACACGACTCCGGGGAATATACACAGGAGACCACGCTGAAGCTTTCGCTGATCGGGACGCCCCGCGAAACCGTGGAAGAGATCGCGCGGGACCTCTGCACGTTCTTTGTCCAGGAGTCCGTTCTGGTGACGGTGAACCAGGTGGAGATGTACTACGTGAACAGCGGGTTTAACGAGATCCCGGAACTCTGAGGCGGCTTCCCGAAGTTGTGAAGTATGAAAAATCCGTATAAAAATACGGAAAGTTAAATGAAATTTAACATCCTGAGTTGACGAGTGTTAAATTTCATACTTTATAGTAGGTTTAGTCTGTTTAGCTTGAAAGTCATATAATAAGTATGAGAAATACCCCTGAAGATAGTTTTTATACTATTTGCAGGGGTATTTTCATATTTACTCTGATGTTAAGATAAGGTAAAGTTTAACGTTTGCTGTCCTGTCAGGCTGTTGTGAGAGTGTTAAATCGATGTTAAATAAGAACTCACAAAGAAACAGCCGTAACTGTACGTCAGAGAGTCCGGTATTTAACAAAAAGCATGTTAAGGAGGGAACTGCCTGATGCGGACAGGGCAGTACCGGGGAAAAGAAACTGTACAGATTGCATCTGTACTTGCGGGTTTTTTTAGAGTATAATACAGAACAGATGTTTTTTCCGGCAGACGGATATGATTTGGATATGCCACAAAAGCGAGGGGGTTGAACGGCATGAACAGATTCAGACGGCAGAAAATCGGCCTGATCCCGCAGGTGGCGCTGATGTTTGTGTTCGGAGTGATCATTGTCGGTTTGGTTACGTACAGCTTTACCGCAAGACAGACGAACAGGAACATCCGCAGGCAGACGGAAACCATGAGCCAGGAGATCATGGACGAAGTGATGGACGGGCTTCGTGAGTACCCGGCATATGACTGGCTGGTCCGCTTCTGGTACGAGAACGCGGACGTCCTGGACATTGAATACGACGCCACGTTTGTCAAGGGTACGCGGAACGAAGCAAAGGTCCGGGACTTTTACAGCCGACATCCGGGGCTTGCGATCAGGTACGCGTATGAGTCGAGCCTTGAACGGCTGTCCTATGAAGACCAGAAGCTGTACGCGGAGATCACCTATTCGTGGATGATCACCCGCCTCAATGAAACCAAGCGCGCGTTCGGGATCGATTACCTCTTCTGCGTGATCAGTAACGCTCCGTACGACACCCAGTTCTTCCTCTTCAGTGCGGCGGAACCCGGCGCCAAGCGCGGCACGAACTACGAAGAGGTCTACATGCTGGGGACCACCGTCTCCGTTTCGGAAAGCCAGCAGGAGGCCATGCGTCTTGCTCTTGAAAACAACACGCATCTGGCCGATGCGGGCGACTACGTGGATTATTACGCCTACTTCGGCAAAACGAACGATCTGGACGTTTTTATCGGCCTGACGACTACTCAGAAGGCCCTGCTCGGCAATATCCGCATGGCCACCATGGAGTCTACCATCGCCGCCGCCATTTCCATGATCCTGCTGTCCGTAGCAGTCCTTTTCGCACTGTACAATCTGGTCCTGAAGCCGCTTTCGAGTGTTCAGAAGAGCATCCGGAAATACACGGAGATAAAGGACAGCGAAACGGTCATCGATGAGCTTTCGTTCGTCCGGTCCCAGAACGAGATCGGCGGGCTCGCAAAGGACGTTATGAGCCTTGCGGGAGAGATGGAAGAGTATACGACAAGGATCGCGAGCATTACGGCGGAAAAGGAGAGGATCAGCACCGAACTCGACACGGCCAAGGAGATCCAGGCGTCCATGATGCCCAGCATCTTCCCGCCGTTCCCGGACCGCAGCGAATTTGACATCTACGCCTCCATGGAGCCCGCGCGGGCCGTGGGCGGGGACTTCTACGACTTCTTCATGATCGACCAGGACCACCTGGGCCTCGTGATCGCGGACGTTTCCGGCAAGGGCATTCCCGCGGCGCTTTTCATGATGGTCGCGAAGATCATCCTCCAGAACTGCTCCATGTACGGCCGGTCGCCGGCGGAGATCATCTCCCGAAGCAACGATTCCATCTGCATGAACAACCGTCAGGACATGTTTGTGACGGTCTGGGCGGGCATCCTGGAGCTCTCTACTGGGAAGCTGACCGCGGCCAACGCCGGCCACGAATATCCGGTCTTCATGCAGAACGGCCGCTTCGAGCTTTTCAAGGACCCGCACGGTCCGGTGGTTGGCGCCATGGAAGGGCTCCGGTATAAGGAGTATGAAGTGCAGCTTTTGCCCGGCGATAAGATCTTCGTTTACACGGACGGCCTGCCGGAGGCCACGGACCCGGATCAGAAGATGTTCGGTCTCGAGCGCGTGGTTGAAACGCTGAACGCATCAGCGGACGGGTCTCCGGAGGACATTCTGAAGGATATGCGCAAGGCAGTGGGCGGATTTGTCAGAGATGCAGAGCAGTTTGACGATCTGACGATGCTCTGCCTGGAATACAAAGGGGTCTCCTGACGGAGACCCCTTTTTTGGTTGCCGCCCCTCATCCGGCGCTTCGCGCCACCTCAAGGGGAAGGCTTTACAATTCTGCCCAGGACAGCACCCGGGCCTTCATACCGGAGACGTCTAAAACGCCGTACGCGAAGCCCTTGCGGATGAGCTCCGGCGGCACATACTCGTCATATTTCTCAAAGACAGGCACCTCATTCGGATAGACCAGCTCCATCGGGTCGAACTCCACCTGCGCCTCTTCACACACGATTCTGTAGAATTCTTCTTCATCCACCTGCATCGTAAACTGCATGAAGTAGGGCCTCGAAGGGTCCAGGCCTTTCAGCCCGAGACGCTTCCCGCAGCGGAGCTTCAAAAACCGCTCGAGCGCGAGGAACGCGTAGCTCCCGACCCACGGGAACAGCGCCCACATCTTTCCGCCCAGGTGGACGAGCGGGCGCGCGGACATCCGTGACTTCCGGAAGGTTTCCCGCGCCTCGTGAAGGCGGCAGACCGCGTGCGTCATGAGGTACGGATACTCCTTTTCTTCGGAGAGGACGCCGTACATCCTTTCCAGGATGCGCGTGTGGATATCGCCGGCCACGTCTCCGAAATACGCGGGGATGCTTCCCCGGACCAGCGTCACGTACACTTCGCGGCGTTCGTGGTCCACGTCGTCCACTACCCAGACTCTGCCCGCAATGGCGACCTTGTCCCCCGCAGGCGGCGGCTTTACGATGGTCCCCAGCTGCTCCGAACCCGCGTGGACCGTGTATTCGATGTTCTCCTGAAACACCGCGTAAAACTTGTAATTATTGACGATGCGTTCGCCGGCGAGGCCCACGATGAGCCCGCCGTTTTCCGTCCGCATGACGTGGTCGATGCTGATGAGATGCCGGAGTAAAAGACGGTAGTCGTCCTGGGAGACGCGCGAAAAACAGTTCAGCGTGAGGACGCGGGAAGCGAGCTCGCCGGGGGTCATCTCCCCGCAGGACGCAAGCGTGCTCATGGTCTGGTGGTACAGAAGGCTGTACGGCATGCGGTCCATGCGCGGCGGCTCCACGAACCTCTCCTCAATGTAGAGTTGCACGAGTGCGATGCCCTGTAAGAGATACCACGGAATGGTGTCCGGAAGCATGGCCCGCGCCTCCTGGTGGTCCTCCCGCATCACGAACCACATCTCGGAAGGATCCCCGCGCCGGCCCGTCCGGCCCATGCGCTGCAGGAATCCGGACACCGTGTACGGCGCGTCGATCTGGAACGCCCGCTCGAGCCGGCCGATATCGATGCCGAGCTCCAGCGTTGCGGTCGCGCATATGCTCGCAAGGGAGTCGTCGTCCTTCATTTCCTCCTCCGCGCTTTCCCGGTAGGACGCGGACAGGTTGCCGTGGTGGATCAGGAAACGGTCCGGCTCACGGTTTACCTCGCAGTAGCGGCGGAGACTCTGGCAGACCGTTTCGCACTCCTCGCGTGAATTTGTGAAGACGAGGCATTTCCGCCCCTTTGTGTGCTCGAAAATGTAGCCGATTCCCGGATCCGCCCCGCGGGGCGCCAGATCTGACGGCGCCTCTGTATCCGGCACGGAAAAATCGATATCCTTCCCCACGTCCGCCTGCGGATCCGTATTGTAGAAATGCTCCATGCTGAGGCGCCAGACTTCCTTCCCGCCGTCAAACCGCGGGATCACGGTCTTCCGCCCGGAGCCCGCCGCAAGGAACCTCCCGGCGTCGTCCGGGTTGCCGATGGTGGCGGACAGCCCGATCCTCCTGGGCGAGCAGCCCGCGAGCCTCGTGAGCCGCTCGATCAGGCAGAACGTCTGAAGTCCCCGGTCGCCCCGGATGAGCGCGTGGATCTCATCGACCACAATAAAGCGGAGGTCCCCGAAAAGCGACGGGATCTCCATGTATTTGTTGATCATAAGCGACTCCAGGGACTCCGGCGTGATCTGCAGGATCCCGGAAGGGCGCTTTAAAAGCTTTCTTTTCTGCGACTGGGAGACGTCCCCGTGCCAGCGCGTGACCGCGATCCCCTGCTCTTCGCAGAGCTCGTTGAGGCGCCCGAACTGGTCGTTGATGAGCGCTTTCAACGGCGCGATGTACAGAACGCCCACGGTCCGCGAGGGGTCCTCGTCGAGGAGCGTGAGGATCGGGAAGAAAGCCGCTTCCGTCTTCCCGGACGCCGTGGAAGCCGTGAGAAGGACGTTGTCTTCCGTGCCGAAGATGGCATCGCCGGCAGCATTCTGCACGGCCCGGAGGCTCTGCCAGCCGGACCTGTAGATGTAATCCTGAATAAACGGGGCGTACCGCTCGTACACGTTCATATCGTAAACTCCATGAAGCCCTTCTCCGTGTCATCGGAGACGGCCTCTGATTTCGCAAAGGCAAACTGGTCTGATTCGAGGAGCCCGCTTATGTCAAGCTCCGGGTCCTGGAAGAGCAGGTCCAGGATGCTGATGAAGTCGCGGATGACCTCGCGCGGCGTGATATTCTGGTCTGCGCCGATCCTTTCGTACTCGATCCTGATGAACACCGCAAGGTCCTCGGTCGTAAGCGTCCGCGCGTACCCGTAGAGGCCCGCATGCATATCGGCGAGCTTTTCGCAGAGCACCAGCATTTCTTCGGCAGTGAGGGGATCGAGCCGGATGACCGGGGCTAAAAGGTCACGCGCGCCGGGACGCGAAAAACGGCCCTCCGAAAGGCGGGAGCGGAGCGCTTCATAGCTGTAGATGCCCCGCCGCTTATCTTCAAGCGCCTGGGGCGTCGCGCCCATCAGGACGCCTATATACCGGGCCTTCCCCTGCAGG
This sequence comes from Lachnospiraceae bacterium, assembly GCA_017441825.1. Classification (GTDB taxonomy): domain Bacteria; phylum Bacillota; class Clostridia; order Lachnospirales; family Lachnospiraceae; genus UBA1267. Next base: position 12,278 of record JAFRVD010000082.1, on the reverse strand, counting down.
GCGTCATTGTACATGGTGAGCAGTTTTTCGTAGTTGTACTGGCGCGTGATGGTGTTCGGGATCTTGTAGATATTCACGAGCTCGTCCACCATGACCATGAGCCCGGCGTAGCCCGCCAGACGGAAGAAGACCGCGAACAGCTTGAGGTAGTCGTACCAGTCGTCATCCGTGATGATCATGCTGATGCCGAGCGCCTCCCGGACCTCGCTCTTCAGCGTGTATTCCCCGCGGAACCAGCGGACGACTTTGGCTTTGGTCTCGTCATCGCCGGACAGATACGCGTGGTAATACGCGGAGAGGAGATGCGCGAACTCAAAGCCGTGGACAAGCTCGCTCACGGACGCCGTGACCGCGTAGATCTTTTTGTCCGCGGCGGCGGTGAGCGCAGGGTCTCCCGGAAGAAGCCCGGTCTCCTGCTGCGCCTCGGTCTGCACCGCACTGATCCACCGGTCCAGCACCAGCGTAAGCGCGCCGCCCTCCGGCTTCGTCTTTGTGGACAGGTTGCTGATGAGCTCGCGGTACGTCGCAAGCCCCTGCCCGCGCGTGCCCTGGAGCCTCCGCTCAGGCGAAAGGTCCGCGTCCGCGACAATGAATCCGCGGTCCATCACGTAATTCCGGATGGTCTGCAGCAGGAAGCTTTTGCCGGAGCCGTAGCGGCCCACTATGAAGCGGAAGGACGCGCCGCCCTCCGATATAATGTCCACGTCCCGGAGGAGCGCCTCGATCTCGCTTTTCCGCCCGACGGCAATATACGGCAGGCCGATGCGCGGCACCACGCCGCCCTTTAAGGAGTTCAGCACCGTCTGCGCGATCCGCCTGGGCACTTTAGTCTGTTCAGTCATCAGGATGTTCCTCCAAGGATCTCAAGTACGTCTTCGATATAATCTTCAACAAGGGAGAGGCGGTCGTCCTCGCAGAGGAGGACCGTGTCCCCAACCATGTCAAACAGGGCTTCGTTAATGGTATCCGCGGCGATGGACGGCATCAGCCGCGCTTCACGCAAGAGGCCGTCCGCGGGCTCTCCGCGAAGGAGTGCCTGAAGTATGCGGACCTCCGCGTCTCCGAGCGGCACATTGGGCGCGCCGGGGGATGCGGGCTCTTCCGGGAGGGAGAAGGAGTCCTCTGCAGGCTCCTCCGGGAACCTGTCCTCCTCCGTGAGAAGGCTCTGCTGCGTGATATATGCGTCTCTCCGGATCTTGTCAAGCCCGGAGAGATTCAGTACGACCTTAGGCCGCGAAGCCTCCAAAACGGCCCTTTTTTCCTCTTCTATGACGGCTTTAATATACGGCGCCGCCCACACGTCCGCGCTCTGCTCCTTTAAATACCTGCCGGTCTTTAAATACTGCCGGAGCAGGAGGTCCGTTTCATGGAGGAAGCCGGCAAGCTTCGCCTTGTCAAAGTGAAGCTTTTCATACGAAACCACCTGCCAGGACCCGCCGCGCTTCCTGTAGAGCCGGCAGCTGTTCAGCACGTAGGTCCGGTCCTCCTGCGGCGATTTGTCGAGATATACCGCGTTGGAGAAGGGGAACCAGTTCCGCACCGCCTGCGTACCGAAGCACTGAGTGAAGAGGTCCTTCCCCCGCACGCTGTAAAGAGAGGCAGCCTTCCGCCACGCTTCCGCAAACAGACGGATCCCGCGGCCCTCCGGAAATGAGGCCGCCGGAGACTGCTCCGTCTTTTTTCCGCCGAGCGCGCACAGCGCGGAGAAGACCGCTTCATCCGGCTGCCCGTCGGGGTCTCTGAGAACCGCAAGCGCCCGGTCGGTCTCAAGCATTTCCGGGTCTCCGTACTGCTCCGCAAGCTCCTGCGGCAGGCCGTTTACGATCACGAGCTCGAGCATCCATCGGCGGAGATTCGTCCGCATGCGGGCGTCTCCGTAGCCCGCGTCCAGAAAGCCGCGTTCAAACGCCCTGAGCTTTTCGAGCCGGTCTTCAATTTCCCGTGCGCCGATGCCGTTTAAGATCTCATATAAATAGAGGTACGCCGCTGATGGCGTGATGGGCCGGAAGTCCCCGAGCCGGAGGTGCGTCCGCCAGGCAAAATAGCCGCGGAGCTGGTCGCCCGTGAGCTCGTGGTAGGTCGGGAAATAGCCGGTAAAACGGCCGGTCCACGGGGCATCGTCGGTATAATCCTCCATGAAAAAGCCCTGGCGGCAGAAGTTCTTCGCCTTTGCCTCCATGGATTCCCTGCCGTATTCGTAGAGCCGCTTCATCTCCCGGAGCTTTTCGGGAAGAGGGGACCTTTCCGGCCGCGGCCTGCCCGCGAAGGGAAGGGGCGTGTCCTGATAGACCGGCGCGGACGGGTCCTGGACCGGGACGGAAGCCGCGGGACCTGTCCGGTAAGGGGACACGGGGCTCCGGGCCGCGGGCGAAGACTGGTACGGGGAGCCGGACCTCTGCGCGGGCGAAGACTCGAGAACGATGGTATACCCGGCCTGCTCAGATACGTACGCCCGGTCAAACAGACGGAAAACGACGTCCGGCTCCGTCTCCCGGGAGAACGAGACGCCCACCCATTTGGGCCCCTTCATGCGGACCGGCGGGAGGAGATACGGCCTGCCGGAGGCCGGAAGCGTCTCCCGGCCGCACTTTAAGTCGCAGTGTTCGATCTCCATTCCGAGGTCCGTGTCCCACTGGCGCATGAGAAGCGCGATCCACCGGCCCGTCTTCGGGTGGGTGAGGACCGAAAAGCCCGGGATATCCGCCCATTTATGCTCTTCTTTAATCTTGTACTTGTCTTCTGCGTACTGAGTAAGCTCAGAAAGCTCCACGGTCCCACCTCCTTTCCCGGCGTTCCGAATAGAACATTTGTTTCGTTCAGTATAGCACCCTTACGCACAGAAATCTACCGGTTTACGGAAATTTCCTCTTGAAAATCGAACATATGTTTGGTATAGTAAAGCTGCCCGGAGAAAAACAGGAGGCTGCGGAGGATCCTTATGGAGGCGAAAATTACGGACAGAACCTATATCTGCATAGATCTCAAATCCTACTATGCTTCCGTGGAATGCGTGTACCGGGGGCTGGACCCGCTCCGGACCCATCTGCTGGTTGCGGACGAATCCCGCTCGGACCAGACCATCTGTCTTGCGGTCTCCCCGTCCCTGAAGGCCCTGGGCGTGCCGGCCCGGCCGCGGCTTTTTGAAGCGAAGCAGAAGATCCGGGAGTATGAGATCGCGCACCGCACAAAGGTGAAGTACCTCATCGCCGTCCCCAGGATGGCGGAGTACGAGCGCATTTCCTCGGAGATCTACGGCATTTATCTCCACTACGCCGCGCCGGAGGACGTGCATATCTATTCCATAGATGAGTGCTTCATCGACTGCACGGGGTATCTCCACATGTACCTCGCGGAAGCGGAGCGGACCGGCGTGCATCCGGCGCACGTCATGGCAATGACCATGATCCGGGACGTGCTAAAGGAGACCGGCATCACGGCCACTGTAGGCATCGGGACCAATCTGTACCTTGCGAAGGTGGCCATGGACATCGTCGCAAAAAAGTCCCCGGCGGACCGGGACGGCGTCAGAATTGCGGAGCTCAATGAGGATTCGTACAAGTTCCTGCTGTGGGACCACCGGCCGCTCACGGATTTCTGGGGGATCGGGCCGGGCAAGGCCCGGCGGCTCTATAACGCGTACCTCTATACCATGGGGGATATTGCGCAGAGGACGCAGTGGGATGAGGAGTTTTTCTATAAAACGTTCGGAATAGACGGGGAGATCCTGATCGATCACGCGTGGGGGATCGAGCCTGTTACCATGCGGGATATCAAGGCGTATAAAAGCGAAGGGCACAGTCTTTCGACCGGGCAGGTGCTGCCGCGGCCGTACAAATACGGGGAGGCACGGCTCGTGTTCCGGGAGATGATCGAGGTGCTCTGCGCGGATCTGTTCACAAAGAACCTGGTGGCGCGGGGCTGCTCCTGGTGGGTCTCCTATGATTATAAAAGCATGGAGGCGTGCCCGGAGTACGACGGCCCGGCCACGCTGGATTTTTACGGGAGGCTCCACCCGAAGCACACCGGCGGGAGCGCGAAGCTTCGGATGGTGACCAACGACCTCGGGATCATTTCGGAGCTCCTGCTTTCGGAGTTTGACAAAAAGACGGACCACCGGCTTTTGTACCGGCGGCTCGGGGTGTGCGCGGACAACGTCCGGGAGGACATCGGCATGTACCAGATGGACCTCTTTGTGGACTATGAGGCGCTGGAGCGGGACAGGAAGCTCCAGGGCGCCATGCTGGAGGTGCGGAAGAAATTCGGGCCGAATGCGGTGTTCAAGGGAACGGACCTCATGGAGGGCGCGACCACTCTGGAGCGGAACCTGCAGATCGGCGGGCACAGGGCGTAAGGACAGGGAGAGGTACGGGAGTGCCGGAGCCTGGGACGGAGAGACGCAGGAGTGCTGTTTTTGAGGAGGGACGTATATGAACGCGGTAGGAGTCATGAAAATGCCGGCGGGCTTCAGGTACCGGGAGGTCTTTTTAAAGGGGAAGCCGCAGCATGACCGGCTGGACAGCTTCAGCCTCCGCCATCCCGCAATGGACGCGGGAAAGCGGGCCAAGATCTTCGCGCCGTTTGACGCACTCCGGGGGTTCAGCGCGGCACTCATCGCGAAAGAGGCTTCCATAAGGGAAGAGTCAGAGGTATACTGGAAAGAGGGAACGTACGAGGGACCGGAGGAGCCCTGCTGAGAGAATGCGTGAAGGGGCCGGAAGAGCCCTGCTGAGAGAATGCATAAAGGGCCGGAACGGCCCTGCTGAAGAGGAGTTGCAAGGGGCCGGAACGGCCCTGCTGAGATATACGGGAGGATCGGAAGATGTGCTGCCGGTACTGGACAGATGAATCCCCGGAGATCCGGGCGATCGTGGAGGAAATGAACCGTTCGCCGCTTATCAGCAGGTGGCAGAAGATCACGGGAGTGACCACGTTCGGGGAGGTGCGGCCCACCAACGTGGTGCCGGTCATCGCACCGGACAAATTCGGAGAGAAGTCCGTCTTTCCCATGAAGTGGGGGTTCAGCGGGAAGACGCTCCTCATGAACGCGCGGTCGGAGACCGCGGCGAATAAGCCCACGTTTCAGGAGTGCTGGCAGCGGCGCAGGTGCATCGTGCCCGCGTCCTGGTATTTTGAGTGGGAGCGCCGCCCGGGAGCGGACGGAAAGACGCACATCGGGGACAAGTACATGATCCAGCCCAGAGGCGCGTCCATGACGTGGCTCTGCGGGCTGTACAGGATCGAAGAGGGCCTGCCGGTCTTTGTGATCCTCACCCGGGAGCCCGGGGAGGAGATCCGCTTCATCCACGACCGCATGCCGCTCATCCTGCCGGAAGAGGACGTGGACGCCTGGATCCGCCCGGACGGGGATCCGGACGAGCTTCTGCATCACGCCCTCACGGATATGATCTTCGAAAAAGCGTCAGCCCAATAGCCACGCCATGCCCTTCGCCATGCGGAGGTCGCTTTCGATGAAGTGGTTTCCCGGGTTCCATTCCAGGGTGCAGGAGACCCCTGCGTCTGAAAGGAGCCTGTATTCTTCACGGATCGCATCGCCCACTGTGGCCATCACGCGGTTCCGTGCCTTTTCCTCCTTGAGCCCCAGGCTTAAGTAGACGCGCGGCACTTTTACGCTGTGCGTCCGCGCGTAGTCCAGCCAGCCCGGGTACCACACGGAAGGAGACACTGCGGCTGCGCCGGAGAACACGTCCGACTGGTACGCCGCCCACAGAGAGAAAAAGCCCGCAAGGGAATAGCCGCAGAGAAAGATGCGGCGGTTTTCCTGCGGGTATTCTTTTTCGACGTACGGCAGAAGGTCGTTTAAGATAAATGCAAGCGTCTCAGGGGCGCCGCATCCGAAGCCCTCATTCCCGAATACGGCAGGGGCAGCCCACGGCGTGAGGTCATTGCCCCAGCTTTCTACAGGCACTGTCACAAGCGCCCAGTCCGAGGTCCCGGAGAGCTTTTTTAAAGCAGCCATTTCATCCTGAAGGCGCTCCGTATCGTGTTCATCCACGGGCTGAAGAAACATGCATTCAGACGTCGGATCGCCGGCGCAGAACACGCTGCGCCCGCCCACTGTCCATTCGTGCTTTATCTCTGCCATCGTCGTCCTCCAGACTGTCCGTACGTTATCTGTTAATGATATTGAGGTCCTTCCACTTGTTCGTCCGCACCCGGAGCCAGAACAGGCCGAAGCGGATATAGCTTTCCACCGCCATGCAGATGACTACGGCCGGCAGGCCGAAGTGGAGCACGCGGATGCAGATGATGGCGCCCAAGAATGCCCTGAACAGCCACATGCTGAAAGCAGTGATGACCATGGGCCAGAAGGTGTCCCCGGCACCGCGGAGGCCGCCGGCAAAGACCATCGCGCCGGTCTGCGCGGGCTGCAGGATGGCCGCTATTCTGAGGCACTCCGTGGCAAGTTCGATGACCGCCGGATCCGGAGAGAAGATGCGTACCACATATTTTCCGAACACGAACAGGAGCACGCCCACAAACGTCATGAAGATCACGGAGGTGGCCACGCAGGACTTCATGTAGCGCTCCGCGAGGTCCTTCTTATCTGCGCCTATTGACTGGCCCACCAGCGTCGTACTGGCGGCCGCGAACGCGAACCCCGGCATGAAGCCGATCGACTCCGCAGTCGTATACACCGTATTTGCCGCAATGGTAGTGGTACCCAGCGTCGCGATAGACTTGCTGATCACCACGCCCGCGCCGGACATGCAGACACGCTCGACCATGGCCGGGATACTGATCTTGAAGATACGCGCCAGGATGCCGAAGTCCGGGCGCCAGTCGTCGCGGAAGGAGATGTGCATCGGCGAACTTTTCCTGATGAACAGGAGCGCAAAGGCAGAAATACCGCCCACCGCCATGGAGAACGCCGTGGCAGCGGCCGCGCCGTCCACGCCCCACCCCGCGCCGGGGATCGTGATGACCTTGCCCAGGATGGTCACGTCCCGGGTCGCGTAGATCAGGAAGAAGTTGCCCACCACATTCAGGAGGTTCACTATGATGTTGATGCGGAGCGGCGTCTTTGTGTCTCCGCAGCCGCGGACCGCGGAGAAGATCAGCATGGATGCGATGCTGAAGAAACGCCCGTATGCGACAATTCTGTTGTATGACGAGGCGTAGTCGATGATATCGTCACCCGCGCCTATCCACAGCGGGATCTCGCGGTGGAATACGCCTAAGATGACTGCGATGGGGATGCCGATGAAAATGAGCAGCAGCACGGCGTGCCGCGTGAGCTTTCCTGTGAGCGGGAAATCCTTTGCGCCCACGCTCTGGGAGATCAGGGCCGTAACGCCCACGCCCAGGGACATGATCACACCGTTTAAGAGAAAGACCACAGAGTTGCTGATGGACACCGAAGCCGTCGCGTACGCGCCTAACGAGCCGACCATGGCCGTATCCGCGTAGGACACGAGCGTCATCAGCAGGTTTTCCAGAAAGATCGGCCACGCCAGCCAGATGATATTCCTGACCGGAGACCTGGTTTCGTCCAGTAATATTGCTCTTCTCTCTTCAACGCTGACTTTAGCCAAAACCGTACCTTCCTTTCTGCCTCTCCGTACTGCCGTATTTCGAAAGCCCTGACAAGGCTTTCCGGATTTCACACGTGTTTACTGTATAAGGATAGCACAGACAGATATGAATTACGATGGTTTTCTGAGTGAACGATAAGTTCACTCTTTCCAAATCTTCCCATATGAGGTATAGTAAAACGGTAATTAACAGTTCTGGGGGCAAAACACATGTCCGTGAAGGGCTGAACAAAACCAAAAGGAGAACATTATGAAAAAAGGAAGCAGACTGATTCTGATGCTGCTGGCTGTCATCGCGCTGATCTTCACGATGCCGGTAAGCGTATTTGCCGAAGGGGATATCGACGAAAACGAATACGATGAAGGCCCCGGTTCGTATGAAGAGGACGAGACCGAAGCCGCCGAAGACAACGGCACGGCCGCCGCTCCGAACGCCGATGACGCGGACGACCCTGAGGATGCATCGGATGACTTCGACTATGATGATGAAGACTACGATGAATATGACGAGGATGACGAGGATGACGAATATTACGATGAACTCGAGCTCTTCGAGGGAAGCGAATTCTCGTATTATTACTACAAAGACTGGGAAGTGGAAGAGCACGAGGTCGTAGAGGGCGTGACCACCCAAATCTATACGCTCGAGGACGGCTTCTCGATCCGCGCGATTGAGATCAGCATGGATTACGTCTTCGACGTTTACTGGGCTTATCTGGAAGCGATGGAAGAACGCGAATATGAATATGCGAATACGGAAAACTTCAGCGAGGTCGCATTCTATTTTGGCTACGACATGCCCGAAGAGGACGTGGAGATGGAGCTTGAGCAGTTCGTTTACAGAATCGGCGGAGAGGACGACCTGGAGTCATACTTCATGTATTTCACGAACGAAGACTTCTACTGGAAGGGTGCCGCCGTGCTCGGAGAAGATGCGATCCTGTTCATCGGCGCGGACTGCACGGATGCGACTTTCGAGGACGATGCGTTCCTGTTCACCGTGCTCGCGTCTGTTGACGTGATCGAGGAAGAAGAGACCGACGAATACGAAAACTTCGATGAAGACGAATTCGATGGCGATGACTTCGAAGACGAGCTTGAAGATGAAGAAGAGGGAGAAGCCGGCAAAGTGTACGGCCCCTCCCCCCGCAAGGTCAGCTTTCTCTCTCAGAAAGCAGTTTAACGCCAAACTCGTTCGGCAGGCGCGTAATATCGAGGTCCAGGAGCTCGATCATGCTGATCTCGCCCACGTACTGGACGAGGCAGCCGTCCTCCAGATGACCTGACCATGCCCTGTCGTGATCTGCAAAATTGCAGTGCAGATGCGGCACACCGTCAATGACCATACCGCTGATCCCGCCCACTTCGATGGGTCCTCCTTGCTCCAGGAACTCATCCGTGGGGAGATCGGCGGTATCTTTTATGTGGTGCCACCGCATGTGGTACGTTGCGGCAATGCCGCTCGTGACGATGGCGTTTTTAACGCCGTACTCCCCGATGGCCTGCCTGACGCAGGCGAGGATATCGTCGCCCTTCTGCATGCCGATGATCAGATAACGCCCGAATTCTTTTCCGCAAAATGTTTTCATAGTCGATTCCCTCCGCTCATGATCTCTACAATAGTCCGCTCCGTCCCGGTCATCCCCGGATCAGACTGGTCAAAATATGCATAAACAGACTCCTGATTTTGTGTAAACGAAGAGGGGCAGGACTGAACCGTCCTGTCCCCTCTGACTGTGGTCCGCTGATTTAAAGATTCTTCACTGCGTCTACCATCCAACGGACGTGCTCGTCCGGGCACTCGGGATGGATGCTGCAGTCAGCGCCAAGGATAAAGCCTGTGGTTCCGGCCTGATCCAAGATGTTCTTCACCTCAGCTTCAATGTCTTCCTTCGTTCCGGTGTACAGCAGCGTGCCCGCGCGGTTGTCAAAGCCGCCCCACAGCGTTGCGCCGCCGGTCCATTTGCGCATCTCCCCAATATCATAGATGTCGATGTAGCGCGACCAGCTGATGACCGGCGCGTGATAATCCTCCCACACGGAGAGGCGGTTCGGAATGCCTTCCCACGCGCAGAAGTGGATGATGTTCATATCGCTCTTTGTCTTCATGTAGTCAAGGAGCTTCATCTCCGAAGGCTTGAGCCAGTTCAGATATTCCTCCTCCGTGAAGCGGGTCACTTCCGCGTCCTGGACGCTGTAAAAGCAGCCGTCCACACCGGCTTCGTCAATAAGCCCGTCGATGAGGAATTTCAACGATTCTGTGATCACGTCGAGCGCGTATTTCATGGCGTCCGGGTTTTCGCGGATCAGTCTCTCCATGATGGGGTAGCTGGTCTGGAGCCGGAGGTAGGAGACCGGCACATAGATCAGCATGAAGGTATAGCAGTCTCCTTCGAGCGCCGCAACGACCTTTTTAGTACGTTCCACAAAGCTGCGGATCCAGGGGTGGTCCTTCGGCAGGACCTTCATGTTGTAGAGTTCATCGGCGCTCTGAATGTTGTCAAGCACCGGATCCGGCCAGCCAAAATATTTATCTCCGGAAAGCTTCATGAAGTCTACGTCCGTGGCCTTGTAATAGTCCAGCTGGCACTTCGCGAAAGCATCGTCGTCATCCCACAGCTCGCTCGGTACGTGCTTCCAGACACAGACGGGGACGCGGTCCACCGGCTTGCCCTGGAAGGCGGCCAGAACTCGTTCCTTTTTTGTCATCATCATTCGGTCCTTTCTCTGGTGTTGTCATGATTATTTCTGAATCCATCATACATGGCATGTCATGGGCCTGTCAACTTCCGTTTTGTCCGGGTGGGGAGGAGAAAAAAGCAAACCGAACTGTCATAAATTTCAAACAGTTCGAGATTGGCAGCGGGAACCGGCGTCATTATAATGAAACCAAAGTATTTAACACATTTTTTAGATCGCTCCTGCTGAGATCGTGAAGGCGACGGTGTTTCCGGAGACGGCGAGCGAGGAAGAGATGAGGGAGTGGGCGGAGTAGTAAAGAGAGGATGGTAGAAATAATACCAACGCCCACATTCTACAGCTGGGTCTTCGGGTGGCAGGGGGACATGCGGATTCTGGGCCCGAAAGCGGTAGTCGACGAGTGGAAGAGCATGCTGAGGAAAGTTGGCGGGTGAGCCCGGCGACTCCTTTATAAAAGAAACGACTTGAACAGAGTCGTGGTGAGGCGAAGGTCGAGCGGACGCAGCGGCGTCTCGTGAAGAAAGAGCAGATCCCTCCCCGGGAAAATGCCTGCCTCCTCATAACTGCTGATTTTATTGAGCGCATGCTCGCAATAATCCGGGTCAAGCATCATCCCAAAATGCTCGATATAGACGACCTTTCTCAGCCGCACATTGAGGGCTGTGAAATCCGGATAGATCAGTCTGTTCGGCAGCTGCAGGGGACATTCGTACCGGTAGGGGATCCCCAAATCTGCGAGTGTATTGGCGATAAGGATCTCGGATTTTGATCGCACCTGCTCGTTCTTTTTCGTAAACAGCGGCGCCGCATCGGGCGGGAATGACTTGCCTGTATATTCAAAGGAAAGCCATTCTCGAACAAATTCCTCGTCCGTTTGTATGACGGGTCTTACCAGTGGCTGGAGGCCGGGTCTGACCAGATCGATCGATCTCCTCATCGAATCACGTTCTACGCGATGCAAATATTCAAGAAGAAGCCCATGCTCCGTCATGATCTCGGAGAGAAGCTGTGCGTCATATTCCTTCTGAGCGAGCTCGCGAATCAGCTTCATATCTTTTTTGGCCAAGTATACCCCGTTGGTATCATCAGCCCTCATCCGCCGATAGTACTGAAACCCCTTCCCGTGACGTTTACTATGCAGCATCCCCGCCGGGGCAGCATTGACCCTCTCGCTCAACTCTTTGATGAGTGCATTCAGCATGCGCTCCCTCTTTTCAATCGCAGCGTAGAGATCAAATGCCCATTCCTCCTGGGGAAACATGATCTTTTTTGCCAAGGCGGCCTCCTTGTTGCTGGTTTGTGTTGTCAAGGCAGATGATAAAGGATGTGCGTGTGAACGTAAAGGGATCGGAACCAACAATTTAAGAAAAAGCTCTTTCATAGAGGGAGAAGCTGGACGTTTTGTCCATGTAATTGCGGGTTCTCGGGCAAAATGAGCAAGATATTCCGGAAGAAAAGATAAACAGCCTGAGACCAAAAAGCTGAGTTGAAAATGAGAAGGGGTGTGGTATTATATTACTGAGTCGGGAAAGCAATAATTTCCCGGGAGTGAGCTGGAATTATGGCCAATGCTCAGCCCTGAGAAGGCAGCAGCCCGAGAAAAAGCCATAATTTCCCGTGAAAGAGATGGAATTATGGCCACCACAATCCCCTGGCAAGAAGAGGAAGCCATAATTTCCCGGGAAAGAGAAGAAATTATGGCTAATTCTCAACTCAGGGAAGACAGCGGCCCAAGTAAAAGCCATAATAATGGTCAATTAGCTTGTTTTTGTTGCCACTACCTTGATCACAAACCTGACAAGCAGCGGTCACCGGCCATAATAGGGGCAAGAATGACGTAAATTATGGCCACAACAATCTTCTGACAAGCGGAGGCGGCCATAATTTCCCGGGAGTGAGCTGGAATTATGGCTAATTCTCAACTCAGGGAAGACAGCAACCCAAGTAACAGCCATAATAATGGTCAATTAGCTTGTTTTTGTTGCCATTGCCTTGATCACAAACCCGACAAGTAATGGTCACCGG
>JAFRVD010000081.1 GCA_017441825.1 Lachnospiraceae bacterium | reverse complement strand
TTCATCCTGAGCCAGGATCAAACTCTCAATATAAAGTTATCTCCAGGTCCCAAAATAAAGCTTAGCTTTTTTTCGTGAACCTTGATTACTGTGTTCTGGAAAGATCATTCTCATGATCCGTTCGTCTTTTTTTCTGATATTCCTAAAAGAATTTCAGGGTTGGTTGTACTGTTCAGTTGTCAATGTGCATCCCGCCGGGCATAACGCCGCGGCGAACTTCTATAAGATACCAAATGACCCTTTATTTGTCAAGCATATTTTCAGAAAATTTTTTTGTTTTTTTCAGCCTTGTGCCCCCTCGGGATGACAGAGCACAAGATGTAGTTGTCCGGACACCGAAAGCCCTGAAACGACGGCCGGGAAGAAGATCTCATCGCCGCGGGAAACGCTCATTTCGCCGCCGTCCCACAGAAGTTTCCCGGATCCTTCGCTCACGATGCCGATCCTCGGGAACCCGGTCTCCGTGATCTCCGTCTCTCCGTCGAGCGTGATCTCCGAGAAAGAGAAATACGTCGTATGTCTCGGACCGACTATCATTTCCTCACGGCCCCACGGTCCGCTCCGCATCACGTCGTGAGGCGTTTTCCACCGGCGGAGATTCTCCTCATAGCTGCAGCCGTCATAGATGAAAGCGCCCAGCGTGCGGTCATCGTACTCTTCCTCTGTCACGCCCTCTTTCAGGAAACCGTGCGCAAGCTCATAGTTCATCCACATGAGGGTGAGGTCCTGCGGCTCCTGTACTTCGATGACAAAGCAGCCTTCCCCAAGCGCGTGCGGCACGCCGCCTCCCAGAAAGAATGAATCACCCGGCTCTACGGGGATCCTGTGGCAGAGGCTCTCCAGTCCGGCGATATCTCCCGCGCGGTAATACTTTTCAAATATTTCCCGTGTGACGCCTTCTTTAAAGCCCAGCAGGATGTACGCAGGCTCCTCCGTGTCGTCGCGCGTACCCAGCACGTACCAGGATTCCGCTTTGCCGTGCGTCTGACCCCATTTTTCCATGGCCCATTCGCGGGTCGGATGGCACTGGAGGCCGTACTGTTCCTGCGCGTCCAGATATTTCACAAGGACGCCGATGTCCGTCCCGTTGACCGCCATATGCTTTTCACCGAGCACTTCCTCCGGAGCTTCCAGGATCGCCTGGAAGAGATAAGTCCTGCGCCCGTCCGGAAGCTCGACCTCCGAGCATCCGTAATACGGCCTGTCTTCCGGCGGATACTCCACGTGAGTCGTCGATCCGATCCAGGCTTCCGATCCGTGCGGGGTATCCTTCGGCGGATCGATCCCGCGGAATTTATCGATCTCCCGGCCGCCGCGTCCGCGGATCTGATTCTGTACAAGTCTCCACGGCTGATGATAAATACTCATTCTCCGAGTCCTCCTCTTCTCACAGCATCTTTTCCGGCAGGTCCGCTGCCGGAGAGATCCTGATTTCTTATTTAATACAGCCAGTCGTGGTGCACCGCACCGGGAAGGGGTTTGCCCGCGAGGTACGCGTCCAGGTTCTCCGCAAACCACCTTGCATGCCTGTCAAGGTTCGCAGACAGGCCGCCGTAATGGGCCGAGATCAGGACGTTGTCCAGCTTCCAGAGCGGATGGTCTTCGGGAAGCGGCTCGGGGTCCGTGACGTCCATCGCCGCAAACCCGACGCGGCCGCTCTTAAGCGCCTCCATCAGCGCTTCCGTGTCGATGATGGTCCCGCGGCCGACGTTCACTATGCCGGCGCCGGGCTTCACGACTTCCAAAAGCCTCCGATGGTCGAGCATGCCCTTCGTGAACTTCCCGCCCGGCAGGCTGATCAGCACGAAGTCTGAGACGGAGAGCTCTTGATCCAGCTCTTCA
>JAFRVD010000080.1 GCA_017441825.1 Lachnospiraceae bacterium | reverse complement strand
GAAAAACAAGAAACGCCGTGTGCGTAAGCTCACGGCGTTTCTTCCGGATCTTCTGATAAAACGATATGTTCTATATCTCTGCCACTATAGACAATTCGAATAATCTTAACCATGTTCTGGTTTAAATCAACTAAATAATACACATTATATCGATCAATAAACATCTGGTGCATCCCCATAGATGCCCAAGGTTCCCAATCAACGATCCTGTGCCTTTCAGGAAAAACAGCCAGGCTTCCGATTCCTTTACGAATTCTGTTCACCTGTTTTTCAGCCGAGTGTTCCGCGAATAAACTAAAAGCAATATATTCATAAATATCACGAATGTCCTCCAACGCAGCTTTCGAATACACTACTTTATATTCATTCATCAGATACCGTACTCCTTTGCCAGCAGCGCATCAACTTCTTCCATTGTATAGTCTTTCTCTTCGCGGAGAGAATCTATTCCCTTTTGTAATTCCCTGTCAAGCTCTCCTTTTGACATGTCTCCAATGGCTGTTGGTCTTCTTGCCGGTAATCGAAGTTCAAAGGGCATGCCTTGCTGTAAAACGATCTGACTGTATAACATCTGAATAGCGCTGGAAGGCGTTATTCCGAGTTTCGCAAGTATGTTTTCAGCGTTGTCTTTTAAAGTTGTATCAATGCGTGCGTATACAGCAGTTGTATTAGCCATAATATCACCTCTCCTTCCGCAAAATAAGAATACCACACTTTGCAAGCATTCGCAAGCAAAACATGGTATTCTTCATGGTATTCGTGGTTATACAGCCAATATTCGTTTTGCTGTTATAAACAGACGGTACAGTCCAGCATCTTCCTCACATTCCTGTACCCGCGCGAGAGCGCGTCCACCATCCCGAGCGGGCTGTAGTCCTGGTCCAGGATCACGATGCCGCTCCAGTCCGGAAGCCGCTTCGTGAGCTCCAGGGTCTCCCGGACGGGGACGGTGCCTTCGCCGATGATCGCGAAAGCCTCCGTCCGTGCCTCGAGCTTACTGACGTCCTTCGTGACCCGATTGAAGTCCTTCAGGTGCACGATCTCTACCCGGGGGAGGTACCGTTCCAGTTCTGAAAGTGAAACGCCTGCGTAGTCCGCCCAGCCAAAGTCGAGCTCCAGTCTGAGCCGCGCTCCCGCTTCCTGAAGGACGGCGTCCAGGGCGAAGCGGTCCGTCCCGGTCCGGGTGAATTCCATGCCATGGTTATGGTAAAGGAATGACACCTCCTGCCCGAGGCCGATCTTGTCCGCTTCCTCCATCACCTGCGCGACAAACGCACCGTACTTCCGGGAGTTTTCCTCATCACCGAACATGCCGCTGAACACAAAGTACTGCAGGCCGCCGAGCTCCCGCGCCTTCGCAAGATAGTACGCGATCCGCTCCGGCGTGTCCTCGGGGACGTGGCAGACGTGCGCCGATTTTAAGAGCAGTCCCTCCGCATCGCAGATCGCCTTCGCCTCCCGGAGTGTGTCCATCGCCCAGTTGTTCTTCTGCTCCCCGTCCTGCGTGTCGCGCATCCGGAGGAGCCCCTCCACAAGCTCGAAGCCCGCGGCACGAAGGCCGTGGAACGTGCCCGCCATGTCCTCCGTGAGTTCCTTCATAAAGCCAAAAAGCTGTGTTCCGATAATCATTCGTTTTCTCCCTGTTAGCGTTTTATGTATATGCTTTTGTGCGCGTTTTAGTGCCTTTTTCGGGCTTACAGCATGTCCTCGAGCTTATGCGGCCAGAGAAGGGCTGTTCTTACAGGCTGTCCTTAAAACGGACCAGATAAGCTTTGTGAAGATCGAGCTCCGGGATCTCGAATCCGTTGTCCGTGACAGTGACCGGCTGCTGCTTCACCGCACCAAGCTCGATCACCCGCTCGACCTCAGCACTGAACCGGACCCGAATGCCTTTCTGTACGACCGGCGGCAGGACCGTTACCCCTTCAAAGCCGGTCAGGTTCAGGAGCTCCAGCATCGCTGTACGCTCGCCCAGCCGGTTCAGGAAGATCTCCGTCTTCGGGTGAGCGTCCGTCGAGAACGGCGCCTGACGCTCCCTCGGGAGAAGGTGGTCCATCAGGTCAAGCAGCAGGAATTTAAAGAATTCATAGCCCTGCTGGTCATAGAGCGCACCGGGCTCAAACAGCATGGCCGCAGATTTTTCGCCAAGAATCACGCCCGGGATATCCGTCACTTCATGCCCGTAGCAGCGCTCCGGCGGGCCGTACGGCGCAGGGGTGACGTAGGGCAGGATCACGGGCTTTGCTTCTTTCGCAGAATCCTTTCCGAAGGCTTCATCCAGTGTATCCTCGATAGCCTTCAGCCCGGAAGTCTCATCCGAAGCATCTTCCAAATTGTCAGCCGGAACGTCTTCCGTCTCCTCTTCCGCCAGCACCGCCTCCCACCGTTTCCTGTCCGCGTAGACCCAATCCTGCCTCCGGAACGACTTGAAGACGTCCTTTGGTTCGGTCAGGAAATAGCCGCCGCGCACCGGCTTCTGTTCGTTAAGCTCCGCGATCCCAAAGCATTTCTCAAGCATTTCGGGGTCTCTCGCAAAGCTTCCGGCAGTGCCTAAAAACTTCTGCTCTCCAGAAAGGAAGATCTCCCGGAGCTTCGCACTCCGGAGCTTCGGAATTCCCGGCACGATCACAAGGTCGAAGCCGGCAGGATCGACGGCGTAGGCTTCGCTGTCTGTGTCGATGAGCGTATCGAACACAATGTGCGCCTCTTTGAGCATCCGGAAAATACCCCGGTACTCCCGGTTCGCGTTCCCGCCGTACGGCTTGCCCGGTGAAAGCAGGAGGATGTGCGCAGCGCTCGCCGCCGCGTCATAAAGGCTCTGGTAGCGCTCGTGGAAGCCGAACACCTCCTCCACCCCGCGGAAGTTGCTGCGGTCCGGATAGCCGTCAAACGTGCCGATGATGCACCAGTCCAGATTTCCGCGGCTTCCGATATTCTGATAGAGCCGGGTCCGGTTGAACGTGTCCGAGACGCCCGTAAACCGGTACGGGATGTCCACCGCGTTGATGCCCACGTTGCTCGAAGCCTTGTCCCGGAACGTATTCTCTATGCACGAAACGTTGTCTGATGCCGAATAGATCCAGAACGGCAGCGGGCGGTTCACGGCTGTATTCGTCTCACAGCGGATGATGTCCACATGCTCGTCGAAATACGTGCTGAGCGCCGCGGCGGGCCGCACCTCTTTTACAGTCGCGCGGATCTTTCCGAGGATCTCATCGACGGTTTCCCTCTTAAACTTCTGATAATTCCGCCATCTGGGGCCGCTCTTTTCCCCGGCCGCAGGGAGGTCGTCTTTGAACATTTTCCGGAACCGCTTCTTGCAGTTCTCACAGTGGCAGGGGCCGAAGTAGTTCCCGTCGTAATCCTTGTCCTGGTAGCCGAACATGTTGAAGAACACACCGTCCACCGGGTACTTCTCAAGGACTTCCGTGAGGATCTTCGGAATCTCCTCCTGCTGGTACGCACTGTTCAGGCAGGTCACCACCGTGTCGTTGTAGTGGATGGTCCGGCCTGAAGCGTCACGAAGCATCCATTCCGGGTGCGTCTCCTCAAACGAAGCATCCACCTTGCTTGCGTCAAACCGCGCGATCACGCGGATGCCGTTTTCGTGACACTTCGTGAGAAGTTCGCCGAATTTATCGCCTTCAAGGCAGGCCGACCGCTTCTGTGTGGGAAGCGCCGTCTCTGAAAACGCCGTGATCCCGCCGCAGCCCACCTGCACCACGTTTGCGTGGAGCTTCTTAAGCGCCGCAACCTCGAGGTCCACGTTCATTTTTCCGTCGATGTCCCGCAGATTATTCTGGATCATACGGAACTTATGCTCAAGCCACCAGTCCATGTTCGTCCTCCATTTCCACCCTGCTCCCGGGCCGTCCGTTAAACTTATATTTTCAGTCTCTCCCTGATCGCCTTTTCAATTGCGTCCGCCTCCCACCGGTTCGAGACCGGGCCGGGATGGTTCCGCGAGCCCATAACGCCGGGCACGTCAGGCCCTTCATCTTCGCTTGCGTCCGGGATCAGGAGGAGTTCGGTTTTTCCATCGTCGAGCTCCTTAACGTAACGATCCATCGTCTCTTTTGCTGTATCCGTGAGCTCGTTCGTGCCGAGCCCGCACGCCCAGATGATATACGCGCCCGGGTTCTTCTCGCGAAGGTGGATGAGGAAATCGTACATTGCCTTTGCGAAGGGCTCGGGGCCTTCTTCGGAGAACCCAAAGAGACCGCTGCAGTCGTTGCTCCCAAGATTCACGAAGACCACGTCCGGGACCCATGCGCTGAAGTCGTACGGATCGTGGGCGCCCAGCTTCTCATTCCGTTCGCCTTTAATGACGCCGCAAACCTCATCATAATAGAGCGGAATTGCACACTCCGGGAGGTGGTCCCAGCTGCAGTACGTGCCCCACCCGCTCTGCGCGACGAGTCTTACGTCCGCATTCAGCTCCTTCGCGACAAGCTGCGTGTAGCTCTTATATGTGGAAAACACGCAGGCCTGCCAGTCCTGAAGATTCCTTGCCCCGGCAAGGCCTTCGCCGGTCGTCAGGCTGTCGCCGATGAACTCGATCCGTACCGCCGGCTCCGGCACAGGGTACACGTCCCCGTCGGTTTCGATGCAGTCTAAAAGGAGCATCGCGTCGGGATCGCCGGGCATCGCCTGGACTTCCTTATATAACTGTACGCGCCGCTTTTCCGCGGCATTCAGGCCGCGGTACACCGTCACGCGGTTTTCACCTTTATTGAGCGGCATGCGGAGCATTGAATAGCCGTCTATCTCTACGCGGATCCACTGCTCGAACACGCTCCAGTCCGCCGTAAGGACAAACGTGAGCTCTGTCCCGTCCGCATAAAATTCCACGCCGCTGCCTGTCCAGAACAGGGGTAACGGCGCCGCAACGCGCGTCCTGCCGTGGATCAGGATGCGGGGGTCATTCGGTAAGTATGTGTTCATAGGTATGCTCCTTTTTCAGTTTCTCTTTTGTTTTCAGTATATCAAAGAGAAGCGGGCATGGCTATATTATTTTTCCACCTGTATGAGGAAATACGCTTGTTTCAGCCTTCCCTGAAGAGCGGGACGGGTTTTGCAAGGTCTGCCGTCTCAGCCTTCCCCGGAGAGCGGGACGAGGTGCCCCGAAGGGGCGGATGAGGTCGATTCAATTCCTCTTCGGTGCGCTGCAGTCAACCCACTGGATGGAATAAGCTTGTTTCTGCCGCCCCTGGCGGTCCATTTCCCCGCTGCAGTCAACCCACTGAATGGAATAAGCTTGTTTCCGCCGCCCCCGGCGGCCGTATGGGCCGCTATGTTCAACCTGCGGGAGGAAAGGGGCTTGTTTCCGCCGCCCCTGGCGGCCGTTTGGTCCGCTGCATTCAACCTGCAGGAGGAAATGGGCTTGTTTCGGCCGCCCCTGGCGGTTCCATAAAAGAGTCCGGGGCGGCCGAATTTGGTATTTAATTGATTGTTGGTTGATTTTAAAGGGACAAAACGCTCTATAAGGCGACCGAAACAAGCTTTTTACCAATATTCGGTTGCCATGACTTTCAAAATGGCATTTGTCCTTCTCAAGCCCGGTGGTCAAAATGTTATTTAGCCCTCTCAGGCTTTGACTTCCCTCCGGAATACAGGTATAATCCTAACAAGATATTAGCCTGACGGAGGAGGTCCGCCAGACGGAAGGATCCGGCCCATCGGTCAGGATCCCTCATTCGAATCCTGTACAGGAGGACTCCGCGAAATGGACAAAATACTCACAATGAACATCTCCGAGATGCCCGGGCTCTCATTCGACTGCTCCTGCGGGCGGCACCACAGCTTCCCGGTGCACGGCATCTCCATTCGAAAAAACGCCATAGAGGACCTGCCGGCGATGGCCGCGCCCTTCAAAGATAAAAAGATCCTGATCGTATTCGACACCAACACTTATCGCGTTGCGGGCGAGCGCGCCGTATGTCTGCTCCGTGAGAACGGCTTCACGAAAGTCAAAGAGCTTCTGTTCGACACCGGCACGGACATCCTGATCCCGGACGAAAAAACGCTCGGGCGGATCCTGCAGGAGCAGGACCTCGACTGCAAACTCATGATCGCCGTGGGGTCCGGCGTGATCAACGACTCCGTGAAATTCGTGACGTCACGGACGGGGCTGCCGTTTATCATCGTCGCGACGGCGCCGTCCATGGACGGCTACGTGTCCGACGGCGCGCCGATCTTCTCTCACGGCTACAAATATTCTCCGCAGGCGCACCTGACCTACGGCCTTATTGGCGATACGGAGATTCTTGCGACCGCCCCGCAGGACATGATCCAGGCCGGCTTTGGCGACGTGGTCGGGAAGATCACGGCCATCGCGGACTGGGACCTTGCGGTCAAGGCGAACGGCGACTACCGCTGTATGACCTGCGTCCGGCTGGTGGAAAAAGCGCATGAAAAATGCTTCGCGCACGCAGACGGGCTGCCCGCGCGCGACCCGGAAGCCATGGGCGCGCTGATGGAAGCGCTCACGATGACCGGGGTGGCGATGGCCCTCGTGAACATTTCACGTCCCGCGTCCGGCGCTGAGCACATGCTCTCCCACTACTGGGAGATGGATTACATCGACCGGGGGCTGAACCCGATCCATCACGGCATCCAGGTGGGCGTGGCTACGGTCGTGATCGCGCGGTTCTTTGAGGAGCTCGCAGACATTCTGCCCGAGGGCACGAAGGAGCTTTGCCCGCCGGCGGAAGAGATCGCAGCGCTTCTAAAGAAAGGCGGCGCACCGGCGTCCCCGAAAGAGATCGGCATCAGCCGCGAGCTATTCCGCGCGAGCCTCATAAACGGCTGGACGGTCCGGCCGAGGTACTCGATCCTGCAGTTCGCGAAGGACCGGGGAAGGCTCGAAGAGCTTGCTGAGAAGCTGACAGAAGAATTTTACGGATGATCATTTCCAAAGACAGGATATAAAGGAGACAGATATGAAAATCGTTTTTGGCAGCGACCCGAACGCGGATGAATTCAAGAAACAGCTGCTTTCTTACACAAAAAGTCTGGGCCATGAGGTCGCCGACTTCGGGTCGGACGACCCCATCTACGCAAACGTGGCGTTCCGGTGCGCGGAAGCCACGGCAGCAGGCGAGTTTGAGCGGGCGATCCTGCTGTGCGGTACGGGCATCGGCATGAGTATTGCCGCGAACAAGGTCCCCGGCGCGTACGCCGCGTGCATTCACGACGTGTTCCAGGCGCAGCGCGCGGAGCTTTCGAATCACGCGAACGTTATCACGATGGGCGCGCAGGTCATCGGAATCGAGCTCGCGAAGATGATCGTGAAGGAGTACCTTTCGTGCACCTTCGACCCCGCGAGCCGTTCGATGCCGAAGGTCCAGCGGATCATTGATTTTGAAAAGGGACAGAAATGAACGGGTATTTCTTAGGGATCGACGCGGGTACGGGCAGTATCCGCGCCGCTGTTTTTGACAGTGAGGGGCAGCTTCTCGGGAACAGCGAGGCGGCCTATTCCACGTATTATCCGAAGAACGGCTGGGCGGAGCAGGACACCGATGAGTGGCTCCGTGCGCTCGAAACGGCTGTCCCGGCCTGCCTCAGGGACGCAGGCGTTTCGCCTTCGGATATCCGGTCGATCGTCTGCGATGCGACCACATGCACTCTCGTGTTTTTGGACGAACAGGACGAGCCTGTCCGCCGCCCGCTCCTCTGGATGGACGTGCGTGCTGTGGAGGAGGCCCGGGAGCTGGATGAGCTGCGGTACGGCCCATACGGGGTGGCCCAGGAGCCGGACGGACTGCGGTACGGCCCGGGCGGGGAGGCCCAAGGTAACGGTCCCGCTGCTTCAGACGGGCGGGCGCAAAGCCTCTTCCCCGCCATGGACGTCTACCTGCCGAACTTCCGCGCGGACACGATGATCCCGAAATGCATGTGGATGAAGCGTCATGAACGCACGCTTTGGGACAGGACCAGGACCATTTTCGAATTTGAGGACTGGCTCAACTTTATGCTGACCGGGGAAAAGACGCTCTCTACGTCCGTGGCGGCGTTCCGCTGGAACTATGACGCGGGGCTCGGCGGGCTGCCCGTCGGACTTTATGTGAAGGCGGGGATCGGGGACGTCAAAGAAAAGATCCCGGCGCGGGAGCTTTCGATCGGAGAGCCGGTTGGAACAGTCACAAAAGAAGCCGCGGCGCGGTTCGGTCTTTCCGAGGGGACGCCGGTCTTTGAAGGGAGCTGTGACTGCAATGCAGCGATGCTCGGCACGGGCTGCGTCAGCGAAGGCAGTATTGTGCTCGTGAGCGGGACATCGACGGCCATACTGGGGCTGTCCGACGTGCCCTTCCACACGGCCGGAGTGAACGGGACCTACCCGGACTGCATCTTCCCCGGAACGGGGCTTGCGGAGAGCGGACAGACCGCATCCGGCGCGATCCTGACCTGGTTTAGAAATACGCTCCTGCCCACAGCGTGGGCGGAGGAGGCGGAGAGACGCGGCATGAACGTCTACGACCTCATCACGGAAAAGGCGGCTGGCGCGCCTATAGGCTGCGGCGGCGTGCTGATGCTCGACTACTTCCAGGGAAACCGCGCGCCGTATGCGGATTCGAGCGCACGCGGGAGCTTTGTGGGGCTGTCGATCGGCACGGACGCGGCCTGCATTGCGCGGGCGATCTATGAAGGCGTGGCGTTTGGCGCGGCGCACTGCGTCCGGGTCATGCAGGAGTCCGGCATGCGGATTGAACGCGTGCTTGCCTGCGGCGGGATCACGAGCTCGCCGTTCTGGCTCCAGATGCACGCGGACGTTTTGGGCCTCCCCATCACCACCGCGGAGATGTCCGCGCACTGCCCGCCGCTTGGAGACGCTCTCATTGGCGCCGCGGCGTGCGGTGTGTATACGAACGTCCCGGAGGCGGCAAAGGATATGGTCCGGGCCGGGACCACGTACCTGCCCGACCCTGAAGCGCATAAAAAATACCGGTTCTACATGGACCGGTACTTAGAGCTTTGGCCTGCCCTGGAAAGCACGGTGCACAGGCTGGTGGAGCATGAAAACATGAATATTCAGTGAACACCGGGAAATCCGTTTACTGAAACGAGTATTATTGATATGACAAACGCGCTCGAAAGA
Source organism: Lachnospiraceae bacterium (assembly GCA_017441825.1). GTDB lineage: Bacteria > Bacillota > Clostridia > Lachnospirales > Lachnospiraceae > UBA1267. The sequence continues at coordinate 2,622 of JAFRVD010000080.1, read as the reverse complement.
GCAGGAGGGGTACTGCTATAGCGCAGGCGGTTGGTCATCATTCTCCGAAAGGAGGTGATGCTTATGCGTATTACATTGCATATTGGACGGTTTACCGTTACTATCATTGTAAGAAACAACAACCGCCACTCTGCCAAGTGACGGTTGTAAGGCTTAAGTCTTCAACTTAATACTTAGATAGAGGCCAGCCGCTTGTCGCCGTATCCCTCTTTCCGTTCTTATTATACATCTATTGAAGGTACGTGTCAATGTTCCGTACAACATCTTCGGATTCAATTCCCGGATATATTATGATTGTTCTGCTGCTGAAAAATAATCCTTCATCTGGTATACTGTAACCATATTCTAAATCCTTCTGTCACTATTACTGAATCATCTTAAATAAAGAGGAGGCACATATGAAAAAGTTTTTGAGTTTGCTGCTTGCGGCTCTTATGCTGATTTTAACAGCTACCGCCTGTGTGGTGATCAATAACCCGGACGCGGACGATCAACAGGAAGAACAGGTTCCGGACGGCGCGATTCCCGGCGCAGATGAAGAGGCTTCGAGCGACGAAGAAACGTCTGCTTCCGAAGAGGAAGACACAAAATTCGACATGGAATCATTCCTCACGAACCTCGCGGAGGAGCACCCGGGCGCGACCCCGGCAGAGCTCACGGCAGAGATCCTGAAGGACCCGTACTTTACTCTTTTCAACGAAGCAGACACGGAATACTATTACCCCGGCCTGCCCTATGACTACAGGCCTGAAGGCATTAAAGAATGCTCCTGCGTTTATGACTGGGTCACAAACAGCGGAGCACTGGTCTACATTCTGACGGCTGAAGACGGCACCGATCCTGCCGTGCTCGTAAAGGCCTTCACAGACAACGCGGATCCGCAGTGGCTGGACTTCGACGGAACAGGGTTGGATGGGATGGTGAGCGGGGTCATCGGCGGAAAGGCCTTCTTCGCCATGTACGACACGTCGATGCAGCCCGTGACCGGCAAGATCGCAGAAAAGGCACGCGACTTTGTAGACATCTTCCACGAATACCTCGCGGAAAATCCGAACGCGACCTGCCTGGAGCTTGTGGAATACTTCAACCAGCATCAGAAGTTCAACACCCTCTACACGACCCCGATCGAAGAAGGGAAGATCACGGGCTTCGGCGAGATCGACAGCGATACGGAGATCAAGGGCTTTGCGGACTGCGCCGGCCTCATCCCGATGATGTCCCCGAACCTCTTCATCTGCTACGTCTTTGAACTCCCGGACGGCGCCGATATGGATGCCTTTGTAGCAGAGCTCGAGGACAACGCGAACCTCGCCTGGAACGTCTGCACGGTGGCGAACACCGTCATCACGGACACGGACGGCAATAAGGTGCTGTTTATGATGTGCGCGGAGGGGGAGAATTAATGTAGCCTTCGCCGGGCTTCATACCTCAAAATCCGCTTGACTTTCGAATCAAGAATCGTTATTATAACAGTGTAGAGGTGACTGCCGATAGACGGCCTGCCCTACAGTTTTTTAATCACATAGTGACCGCTGACTGTTTGGGAGTTAGCGGTCGTTTCTGTTACTTACGAACCGAACCGATCAGCATTAAGTAGAATGCCGCGCCTGTATATCTGTTCGCCCTCATCAGCTCATCAAAGAAGCCGTCACCGCCAAGCCTGAGCATTCCATATCTGGTCAGCATATAAACGTATGATGCAAATCCGGAAAGCCCGGCGATGATTGTTCCCCAAAACTCTTCATTGAGCGCGCAGAACAGGCCTGTAATCTGCGTTTCCGGGGGCGCGGGACAGTAAAATCCCCTGAACCATACGGATTCGAATCCGTTGGTTCAGGGGATGGTTCATTCCACGGTATGCTATACCGGTAACCCTTCCTGCGTGAGTCTCAGTTCAATTGTATTCAGTGGGAATGCGACCCCAGAAAGAGCAGCCTGTACTCATATATAGTGACCGGAAGATCCCTGAAAGGTCTCCTCACCGTCATTCCACGCCATATAATATGCCAGTTCTCACGCTCATCCAGTTCTGATCTGAAATAATAACAGAAGTAATAGAGGCGGACGCAACGATCATCGCTTCCTGCTTCCGGCATGTTCTCAGGTACGCCGCTCCCGTGTTCTCTTTCAATCATATCCAGAAACTGCACAAGTACCTCTCTCCCAAACGGATTATACAGGAAGAATGCCGTCCCTTCTTTTACTACCTTTTCCTGTTCCAGCACATTCCCGCACACGATCTCCACGTTCCCATATCGTTTTGTCCTTCGTGCGGCGATCTCCGCAAACGCCGGATCCAGCTCCACACCGTACTCTTTCCCACAAAAATGGCGCGACGCATGATATGTGAGCGTCCGACCCTCCCCGCAGCCAACATCCACGTAAACGTCGTCACCCCTGAGCGGTACGGCTTTGAAAATCTGCGCAAGGCATCTGTAATCCGAGTTCTGCATGGCATGCGCACCGGCTGACTTGTATTTACTGCAAACGTCAAGCACTTTTTTACATTGTTAGGTAACGAGTTCTTTACATCCTGCGGTAAGCAGTCTTTTACACTGTACGGTAAGGAGTTTTTTACATCACCTGGTAAGGAGTTTTTACATTCCTGTCAGGTGGCCGGCG
>JAFRVD010000010.1 GCA_017441825.1 Lachnospiraceae bacterium | reverse complement strand
TGCTCGTTCGCGGAAAGGACCTGGCGGAGCGTGGTGCCGTACATGCGTGCGTTCGGATATTCCTCCCGTACCTGCATGATCATCTGCTTGAAGCTTTCAATCTTGTTTGAAAGATCCTTCCCCGCGACTTCGGGTCCCTTGAAACCGAGACACAGCTGGAAGTCTTCCTCGTTTCCGACCAGCACGTCCGCCATGGAGGCGAGACGGTGGAACGCGTCGCGGAGTTCCTTTTCACGGCCTTTCCAGAAGGAGGCGCGGTAATTCAGGTCAAAACTGACCAGCGTTCCGTTCGCTTTTGCCGCTTCGGCGACTTTCAGACAGCACTCGGTCGTTTCCTTGCTCATAGCGGCGATCAGACCAGAGAGATGCAGGATGCCGACGCCTTCCTGTCCGAAGATCCGGTCCAGATCGAACTCGTTCGCGTGAAGCGTACGGCCGACTTCGCCCGCTCTGTCATTATATACGCGCGGCGCGCGGTAACCGAAGCCGGAATCCGCGATATTGAACTGATGCCTGTATCCCCACGGCCCGTCCGGGGTCACTTCGATTCCTTCATACCGGATGTTTCTGGCACGCAGATCATTTTTAAGGAACAGCGCGATCGGGCTTCCCTTGACGAACTTGGTAAGAGCGAGGCACTCCGGACCGAGGGAGGAGGTCACATTCAGAACGTTCGTCTCGGCGCTCGAGGAGCTCAGAATGAAATGACGTGAATTGTGGACCGGCATCCGGTCTTCCGGAGTAAGTCTCACGCCCATGGACGTAACGCACGCGATGGCATACCGACAGTTTTTTTTCATTTTGCGGATTCCCCCAATCTAATCTTTTTCAAGTCACAGGACTGACAAAGTCATTATATAGTAACGGATTTTGAAAATACAAGGCGGGAGAGCAATTCACGTGCAATGATTCAAGAGTTTATTTTCGAAAAAGTATAGTCAAAACGTTACGCAATCTTATATAATGATTATCGGTACGTGATGTTTGCACAGCCTGCGTTGCGTGCCGCACATCATTTTTATGAGGAGGAACTCTAAATGAAGAAGCTTTTAGCTTTGGTCATGGTTGCCTGCATGGTATTCGGTCTCGTTGCCTGCGGCGCACCCGCGTCCCAGCCCGCGGCAGCCGAACCGGCAGCGCCCGCACAGGCGGCAGCGCCGGCAGCAGCACCCGCTGCAGCTCCCGCTCAGGCCGATGCGCCCAAGCCGTATGACGGCGTAACGCTCCGTGTCATCCTTGCTTCCCATGACTGGACATCCGCTATGGAGTCGGAGATCCCGAAATTCGAAGCAGCGACCGGCATGAAAGTCGAGTACGAGGTATATCCGGAAGGACAGCTCAGCGACAAGCTGAATGTTGAGCTCGGCTCCGGCGGTCAGTACATCGACGTGTTCATGTGCCGTCCTCTGCAGGAAGTACAGCAGTTCATCAAGAACGGCTTCCTTGCTCCCGTGGACGATCTCTATGCGGATCCTGAATTCCAGGGCGACGACATCATCCCGGCGACCCTCTCTGCTTATCAGCTGAGCGGCGGCGACGGAACGATGTACGGCGTACCGCTGGTAACAGAGCGTCAGGTGCTCATGTACAGGAAAGACCTCTTTGAGAAAGCGGGCCTTTCTGTCCCGACCAACCTCGAAGAGTATGAAGCCTGCGCGAAGGCTCTGGACTGCATCGAGCCCGGCGTTGTCGGCGTCACGATGCGTGGTCTCGGCAACCCCGCCGTCACCCAGTTCACTGCTTACCTGTTCGCATGCGGCGGCGACTGGATCGATTTCTCCGGCGACAAGCCGAAATCCATGGTCAATACGCCCGAAGCGATCAAAGCGTTCGACTTCTACGGCAGAATGCT
>JAFRVD010000079.1 GCA_017441825.1 Lachnospiraceae bacterium | reverse complement strand
GACCAGGTGATCAACGGGGACAGACATCAGAGAGAAGTTCAGGGAGATAAGAGAGATCCTATGCCATCCAAATTCCCTTCCAGATATAGGATTGATCTGCACATTGATGATGATAAAAGTGTTCTGCAGAATGGCAGGATATATGGATTTAAGGTGCTTATTATCGGGCCGCCAGATGATATGTGGGCAGATAAAATTTGGGAGGAAGTTGAACGAATAAAAAAATGAAGGCTAAAGAAGCAGGTGATAATCATGCCAAAAGATATATGGATCAGTGAAAAATGGATGAAAAATCCGGATATCTATCATTCCGGTAGAAGAACCGGGCTGCGCATGCGTTATGATAAAGAAATAGATCCTGAAGTAAAAGCTGCTTTTCAGGAACTGGTCGATTGGATCCGTGCTAGGTTTTATTTCCCGGTCCGTGTTCCGGTATATGTTAGGGCGTCAGAACGTGTTGCGGCCAGTGATGGTGATCTGTGCGTCAGTGTATCGTCTTTACCGTACAGTTATTTGGATGAACCTCATATAAAGATTGCAACCGGTGATTACGATGACTTGGTTAGTAAGCGAGGGATCCTGCAGGCAAAGATAGCACTTCTTTGGCCATTATTCATAGAGCTAACTCACTATTATCAATGGATCAATGACGAGAAGCTGACATCCATCGGAGAAAAGCGCCAGGCATCACGTTATGCACAAGACTTGATGGAAGAATACCTGGATGATCTGGGACTGATAGATCAGTTGTGATTTTGCTAAAGGAGAGTGCCCTTGGATCAATGGCTTGAAAACAAACAACTCCCATATCATTTAGTATCTGCATGCGGGCTTGTCCGTAAGGACGGGCGTATTTTACTGACACGGAATCCAAAACGCGGCTGGGAGCTGCCCGGGGGAACCGCTGAACAGGGAGAGACTATTACAGAAACACTTAAAAGAGAGATTTTCGAAGAATCCGGAATACTTTGCGAACCGGAACACCTTGCGGGAGTATATCAGAACCTGGCGGTTAAGGACGGCTATGGCCCGTTAGAGGGGATGAAAATACCGCCGATCATCAACTTTGCATTTATCTGCAGATTTACTGGCGGTGAGGCAGCTGTTTCGGATGAAGCTATGGATGTGCGCTGGGTGACGCCGGAAGAGGCGGTGCGTATGGTAACGCATCCGCTGTATGCGAGGCGGCTCGCGGATATGCTGATATATGACGGCTCGGTTGTTTTTTCATCGTATGAGTACGACAATAAAACTGCTGTGTTCAGGAGTGATGTGAACTTGTAAAAACATACAAAAATACGTGTTTTTTTGCTGTACGGCTTTATTTATGTAGGACAAAAAATGAGAAACCGTATTCTTGCCTTCTTACTGCTGTCTGTGACAGCAGTACTCTTAACGTCCTGCAAAGGTACGACTTATTCGTGCGGGGAGTTTTCGATCGGCGGATTTATAGACTACTCCGTTTTTACAGAGCCCTCACAGCCGGATTCGGTAATTCAATTTGAAGATCCGAAATGGGCGGGCAGCCATGTGTACATTCGCATAGAATATACCGGAGTTCCGGAAGAAAATCATAAAGACAGTTCGCCGGTCAACACCGAATCATTCAAAATCGGAGATATCCTTTGGAAAGGAACAGCGAGCGTCCTGCAGACAAATTCTCCCACATTGCTGTTGGTTGGAATTGACCAGCATACGGATGAACAGTGTGTAGTTACCGGATACAACATGAATGGATTCGAAGAGGAAGCGTATTCGCTTAAAGATATTAAGAAATGGCTGAAGACACTGAAAAAGAGCTGAAAAATGCCGGGAAGCAGAACACTTCCCGGCATAAAAAATGGAGACGAAGGGATTCGAACCCTCGACCTCTCGGATGCGAACCGAACGCTCTCCCAGCTGAGCTACGCCCCCAAAGGTGTTGGTCTTGAGCCAACATCGGAATTATACTACAACAGTGCTGTCTGGTCAAGGCTTTTTCATTGGAGGAACAAAAAACTTTACGCGGGGCGGGGCGGCAGCCGGATTCTCTGTTTTGCACGGCTCAAAGGTCTCGATTTTGTGCATTTTTAACAATAATGCACAAACGTGAATCTTAACTTTGTATTTTTTCCGTGAATGTGCTATACTTCAGTTGGTAATTCATTTACTGTGTAATCGGCGCTTGGCGCTCATGCGGAAACATAAGCACTCCCGGTCCGGCCGTTTCCTTTTTGTACAGTAATGACGAAAACAAATATTCAAGGAGGCGCGTGCAGTCAGCGTTCTTCGCCGGGAAGGACCTGATTACATCATCATGAAATGAAGAAGATTTCTTGTGCAGTTCTGGTATTGCTTCTTGTTGTGGTATGCTCCGGCTGTGGCCTGGCTCAGGCCATCAAGAGCGTTGACAAGGACGCTGTTAAAGACGTGATCTACAGTGTACAGAATCCTATTGATATCGACGCGGAGATCGCAAGCGATTATGATGAGGCATCCTTTGATGTTACTGTAGCAAACAGATACGGCGGAGAGGATACCTATTCTCTGGATGCTGATTTCACTCCCGTAAAGCAGGCGCTTTCTCAGATACCCACGGAAGGAAAGTATGATATCCGTGTCCGTCTCGGCAAGGTCCTGGACCAGACGTATGAGATCGATTTCTCCAACTGGTCTGTAGTACGGGTCAAATAACTTTTAATTGATCATTCTGCTGTCCGTATCATGCTCTGTGGCAGCTTCTTATGAGAGTTCTGAAACTCTCGGCATGGGTATAGAGGGGAAGATGGGGCACCTGCATATGCAGGTGCCCCATCCGTGCGGTTCATACAGGGAAAACCGGAGGATCATATATGCTTTGGAATGGCATCAATACTGAAAATATCATCCTGCTTGTCAGCAGACTCATAGTCCTTCTGATCTGCCTTCCCGTACATGAATGCGCCCATGCGTTTACCGCAGATAAGCTGGGAGATCCGACCGCGCGGCAGATGGGCAGGATCACGCTGAATCCGTTTAAGCATCTGGACATCTACGGCACGCTGGCGATCATCCTGCTGGGCGTGGGCTACGCGAAGCCAGTGCCGGTGAACATGAGGTATTTCAAGCATCCGAAGCGCGATTTTGCCATTACTGCAGTGGCTGGCCCGCTCTCGAACCTCCTGATGGCGGTGCTGTTCCTTCTGATCGCGCGTTTTGTCACAGTCAATTCACAGTTCACCTACTACCTGTACCTGGGACTGTTTTACGCCTCATTCATCAACGTGAGCCTCGCGATCTTCAACCTGATCCCGATCCCGCCGCTCGACGGATCCCGGGTACTCACAGCCGTCCTCCCGGACAGGATCTACGTGAAGGTCATGAAATATGAGCGGTACTCCATGCTGGCTCTTTTTGCAGTGATCATTATCTGCAACAGGCTGGGCTATTCGCCGGTCTCCTCCATCACGAACGCCGTGTTCCAGCATATGCTGTGGATCCTGGGGTAATGAAGAGACAGTAAAGCTGAAATACTATACATAACGGATAAAATACACAAAAAGGGCCTCTTTTCAGAGGCCCTTTTAAAGTTTATAGTCGAAAAAAGATCAAAAGATATCAGACCTTACGGGTCAGAAGCACGCGATGTTGCTGTCCGTCCGGGACTCCGTCCCGCCCACCAGCACGCCGTTGTCAAGGCGGACGATCATCTGGCCGCGCCCGAAGGAGCCGGTCGTGAGATCGACGCGGACGTCGTGCCCCATCCGCTGGAGCGAGCGCGCGAGGTTCGGATCGAAACGGGACTCGACCGTGACGCTGCCGTCCCGCATCCACTGGAAGCGCGGCGCGTCCAGCGCCTGCTGCGGATCCATATGGAAGTCGATAAAGTTCATCGCCACCTGGACGTGGCCCTGCGGCTGCATATAGCCGCCCATGACGCCGAAGGGACCCACCGGCAGGCCGTCCTTCATCATGAAGGCCGGGATGATGGTGTGGTAGCTCCGCTTACCGGGCCTGATCACGTTTGCGGCCTCCGGGTCCAAAGAAAAGTCCGCGCCGCGGTTCTGAAGTGCGATGCCGGTCCCCGGGATCACGATCCCGGACCCGAAGCCCATGTAATTCGACTGGATGTAGGAGACCATGTTGCCTTCACTGTCCGCTGCGCAGAGGTAGACCGTGCCGCTCTTTGGCGGAATTTCATGTGTATAGACCTGCGCGCGGGCCGTCATTTCCCGGGCGCGCATCGCGCCGTATTCCGGGAGGAGCAGCCGTTCGTACGGCATCGTCATGTCTTTCGGGTCCGTCACGTAGCGGAAGGCGTCCGCGAAGGCCATCTTGAGCGCTTCGATCTGCCGGTGCTTCGTCTCCTTTGAATCGCTTTCATGGAACTCGAATTCCTTGAGGATGTTGAGGGCCATCAGCGCGACGATCCCCTGGCCGTTCGGCGGGATCTCGCAGATCTCGTATCCCCGGTAGTTCACGCAGATCGGCTCGACCCACTCGGGGCTGTAGGCCGCAAGGTCCTCGTACCGGAGGAAGCCGCCGAATTTCCGGCTCTCTTCATCGATCTTCTTCGCAAGCTCCCCTGTGTACATCGCGTCCGTGTCCGTCTCCGCAAGAAGTTCCAGCGTCTTCGCGTGGTCCGGAAGCTTCACGAGGTCCCCGGGAGAGGGTACCTTTCCGTCCGGAGCAAAGGTCGCGAACCAGGCATCAAAGCACGGCGCAGTGAAGCGTTTTTGATAGATTTCATATGCGCGCTTCCAACCGGCAGCCTCGTTCGGGGAGATCGCGTAGCCGTCCTGCGCGTAATGGATGGCGGGCTGAAGATTTTCTGAAAGGGTGCGCTTTCCGAAACGGTGTGTGAGCTCCTTCCAGGCCTTGACCGCGCCGGGGACCGTGACGGGCGTCCAGCCGTACGCCGGCATTTTGCCGTGGTCATCGAGGCCTTTACTCAGGATCGCGTCTAAAGATGCGAGACCCGGCGCCGGACCGCTCGAATTGAGACCATAGAGCCGCCTGTCTTTCTCTGACCAGAGGATCGCGAAGGAATCTGCGCCAAGGCCGTTGTCCGTGGGCTCCGCCACTGTCAGCGCAGCCGCGGCTGCCACGATCGCGTCGATGGCATTGCCGCCTTTTTTCAGCGCATCCAGTCCTGCGGCCGAGGCCATGGGGACGGAACAGTTGACCATGCCGCCCGCGGCGTAGACGGGAAAGCGCTGGGAGGGGTATTTCTGTGCGAGTGGATCAAATGCAGGTGTCATTTCTTCTCCTCCTTTTTGGTTCGGGGCATTCCGCGGGATACGCGGCACTGCACCCGGCTGTTGTTTCCATGATACTTTGGTTTTTCCGAAAACGCAAGGGAAAGCGGTGCGCTGGGACGATGCGCGGCACATAAAAAGATCAAAGCAATCAGCGATTAAGTGTTTTATTTTCTGCTTTTTTTCAGTATAATAAGAATGAATTAAGCGTGAAGTGTGAAACCATCCGGCAGCTTTTCCGTTCAATAGATTTATATGGTACTACATTCTTGAGCGAATCAAGGCTGGTTTCGTTTCCCGCGCGTTCACTGTGAATTATACCGGCCTGTGTCCGGGCTGCAGCCCAGGCAGGCTTAAAAATCATACGAAAACAGGGGGTTCTTTCATGAAGCGGTTCACGGCGCTCATTCTGAGTATCATACTGGTCCTTCTTCAGGCATTCACGACAGCGGTCTCTGCGCATGCGGAAGGGGAAGGGATTGAACGGCTGACTGAGGGCAGCTATGAGTTTACCGTCCGCGGCGATGGTACCGCGGAGATCACGGATTACACCGGGAGAGCGGTGTACCTCAAGGTCCCGGACACGCTTCAGGGCCACGAGGTCACGGCCATAGGCCGCGGCGCATTCTCGGACGTTTCGAACCTCATGACGGTAGTGCTTCCGGACACGCTTCTGGAGATCCATGACAACCCGTTTATGGGCTGCTTAAGCCTCCGGGATATCCGGGTATCCGAAAAAAACAGCAGTTTCAGTGTGACGGACGGCATCCTGTACAGTAAGAAAGACAAGCAGCTGATCTGCTGCCCGGCGGCGCTCCCGAAAACGGAAGTCGAAGTTGAAAAGAAGACAAAGGCGATCGGAGCGTACGCGTTCTACGGCTGCGGGAATGTAGAAAGCGTTGTGCTTCCGGACAGTGTGAAGAATATCGGTGTGTCCGCGTTCAAGCAGTGCGAAGCGCTTTCCGGAGTTTCGTTCGGCGATGGCCTCACGGAGATCTCCGATAAAGCGTTTGAGGGCTGCATAAGCCTTGAGTTCGCGGAGTTTCCCGAAGGGCTTGAGAGCATCGGGAAAGACGCGTTCAGGGACTGCGTGAGTCTGGTCCGTATCTCGCTTCCCGGAAGCCTCAGGACCCTGACGGAGAACCCGTTCGCGAATTGTGCGGGGCTTGCCGAAATCACAGTTGCGGAAGAGAACCCGGTCTACGCGTCCGTGGACCAGGTGCTGTTTGATAAGACGGAGCAGATGCTGGTGTGCTATCCCGGCGGTTCGGAACGTCAGGAATACATCATCCCGGAGGGGACGGAGAGCATCGGCGCGTACGCGTTTTTCCGGTGCGGCGGGCTCGTAGCCGTGGGCTTCCCTGAAGGCCTGAAAAGGATCGGTACCGCGGCGTTTTCCGGCTGCGGCGCCCTGAACGTTCTTGACTTCGCGTGGAGCCTTGAGGAGATCTCGGAATACGCGTTTGAATTCTGTTCCGGCCTCACGGAAGCACACTTCAACGAGGGCCTTAAGAAGATCGGAAACGACGCGTTCTCCATGTGCGGAAGCCTTAGATCCGCGAAGCTTCCCGAGGGCCTTTCAAGCCTTGGCGAAGATGCGTTCTCGTTCTGCAGCCACCTGAAAAGCGTCTCTATTCCGAAGAGCCTGACGCGGGTCACCGGGAATCCGTTCATGTATTGTTCACGGCTCCGGGAGATCCATGTCACTCCCGGGAATACGGTCTTCAGAGAGAAGAACGGCGCGCTTGTGAATACGCGCGATAAGATCCTGGTCACGTATCCTGCGGGGCTCGGCAGAGTCTTCTATCAGGTACCGGAGGGTGTGAAGATCATCGGCGAATATGCGTTTTACAACTGCAGCACGGTGCAGACAGTCTACTTGCCGGATTCCGTGACGGAGATCCGAAACGGCGCGTTCTCGTTCTGCAGCGGGCTTCGGGATTTCGTGCTTCCCGGAGAGCTTACGGAGTTCGGAAGCGGGGCGTTTGTAAACTGCGGGAACTGTGAGTTCATCGTGCCCGCGGGGTCGCCGGCCGCGGAGCATTTGAAAGAACAGGGCTTCAGGATCCGCTATGAAAAGAAAACAGTGCCGGAAGGAATACGGATCATCGCATAAGGAGCGTTGAATTATGAAAAGATCGTTTAGAAAACTGTTTATAGCCGCCACAGTCGTGTGCCTGCTCCTGTCACTTTTCTTAAGTGCCGGAGCTGTGAAGGCTGAGAACGCTGCGGCGGAAGAGGATAAAGAAGAAGCGGCGGAGGAACGCACGGGAGGATCCCGGGAAGCTGCTGACGAAGCAGGCGGAGCGGAAGGCGGGGAAGAGCTTCAGGAAGATGCCGAAGAGGAGACCGAAGAAGAGGCTTCGGAGTCCGAGGTCACGTGCGTCTGGGAAAAGAGCGACGCCTTTACGGACGAGGGCTACGTGCTCGCGTCCGGACCGTTAAAGGGCAGCTGCACGCTCCCGGGTATGGAGGACAAGCGTGTGCGTTATCAGGTCCTCATCTTAGGGGACGTCCTCCGGTTCACGTTCTACAAGGAGGACGGCACGCGCTTTGGCTTCTCCAATGTGATGAGCGACGGTGAGGACGTATACGCTACAGTTCTGTTCCGTACGGAATCAGGCGTGTACGGCATGACGAAAGCGCTGCAGGAGTTTGGCTCGGAGGAGCTTGTGCTTAAGGGGTATGAGACCATCGGCGGGCTTTCCGTAAACGACTTCCTGCTTCAGACGATGGAGGCGGGCGAAAGCTTCGACCTCTGGCTTTCCGTGCCGGAGTGGAAGCGGCAGCTGAGCGACCCGTACGCGGTGGTGCACTTTACGGTGACGATGGACGATCCTGAATTCCCGGAGCTTCTCATGGAGGCGCGGGAAGACGAGTGGGGTCTGGCTCCTGAGGAAGATGAAGAGGAAGCCGGCGTAGAACCTGAAGAAGAGGAGCCTCGGGAAGAGACTGACGCCCCGGAAGATACAGAAGGCGAAGAAGCAGAGAACGAAGATACTGATTCTGAAGAACCAGAAGACGAAGAAACTGATACAGAAGAAAAACCGGAAGAAGAGCCTGAAAAATCCGACAGCGGAGAAAACAGGGAAGATACCGAAACAGACAGCGGCACGATCGACGTCATCCCCAAAGCCTCCCCCTGGGATTACCGCCATTACGGGAACAGCGAGACCGGCTTCCGCGAAGATTTTGCCATGATGCGCGAGACCGAGGGGATCATGGTGTATGAGGATCTCTCCGCAAAGCGTGTGAATGTTGCAGCGTACATTTACCAGGGTGCGTTCCGGTTCGATATCTGGCTTTATGACGGTGCGGAATGGATCCGGATGAACAACAGCGGCGCAGCCTTTTATACGGGCGGGGCGCTCCGTACGGAAGGCGGCGAGGAGATGGAGGTCATCTTCACCATGCCGGCCGGCAGTACCGGGTTCAACTTTGTGAGTTCATTGGAAGAGGACGACGACCGCCTTCCGGAGGTCGTCGCCCTCGATGAAATGCTTGATTCCGGCTGTGTCCATCTTTCGCTTTCACTTTATGTGCTGGACGAGACGGAAAAGCCAAATCTGGTAACGATCTATTTCTCTCTTCCGGAGCATATTTCCCACTTCACTACACTTTATGAACGCGCGGAAGCGCTTGGCTGGAAGGAGAAGGTGAACGGGCTGCACTAAGCCCTCATCCGGCCCTTCGGTCCACCTTCCCCCGGAGGGGGAAAGCTTGGGAAGGCTTATTCCTCCACCATGTACAGGGTGGTGATGGTATTGCCCGGGACGTCAAAGCGGATGACCTGGCCGTCCATGCGGATGGCGTAGGAAGCGTCCTTCGGCGCCCGGTTGAGAGCAACCAGGACGATCGAACCGTCGCGGTTCATGGCGGCGGTGACGTCTACCTTGTCGTCACAGCGGGAGAATGCGATGCGGCGTGCACCGGGGAGAATGAACTTCGAGAAGTGGCCGACGTAGTCGAAGAGGACCAGCTTCCGGTACGTGCCGTCCGGATTTACACAGACGGGGGCGCCGAAGCCCATCGGCACATGGCGCGGGCCGCCGTCCTTGTCCACGCAGAGGTTCCAGTCGATCCACCGGCTCATGCCGTGGTTCAGATTTCCGATGATGTCGTGTGCGTACGCGGCCGCGTCCGCAAGGTCCACCTCGGCAACGCTCGGCGCGCCGGGGAACGTGAAGCCGCCCATCCCGGTCTTTCCGGGCGCATGGAGCGGGCAGCACTCGGACAGGATCAGCTTGAGCTCAGGGAACAGCTCGTGCGCAATGCTGAGCGCCTCAAAGTGGTCGCCTGAGTACCAGTGGAAGGCGATCCCCTCCACCATATTGATGGTTTCCTCATCCAGGACGCCCGAGGCGTATTCCGCCACGCGCTCCTTGTTGTGGTCCCAGATATAGAGGCCTACCTTCGAAAGAAGGCCGGCTTCTTTAAACGTCGGGTACAGATGGTCCCGCAGGAATTCCTTCTGGTCTTCCGGGGTCCAGATGCAGCTGTCCCAGTTCGTTGCGGCGATGGATTCGTTCTGAAGCGTCATCATCGTGACCGGCACGCCTTCATCGAGGTACGCCTGTACGTATTTCGCGAGGTACCGGGCCCAGCTTCCGTAATATTCCTTTTTGAGGCTGCCGCCGTTACAGCGGGACGGGTTCTCGTAATCGACTTCCTGGGGCTTTCCGGGAAGCTCGCCGTACACCGCACCGTCGTTCTTCGGACGCTCCGGCGGCGTCTTCCACTGCCAGGGCGGAGACCACGGAGAAAGCAGCACGGAGAAGGGCAGCGCCGTCATCGCCATGGCGTCCTTCAGCATCGGGAGCATGTATTTCCGGTCCCTTTTGATCGTGAAGGTCGCAAGGTCCGGGTCGGCGATGGGGTCTTTGACCGCCTGGTATTCCTCAAGCGAGTAGTCGCAGCTGTCCATGTGCATGCGGATGAAGCGGTAGTGCTGGCCGTCAAGACCGAAATAATCTTCCAGAAATCTTTTCTTTTCACGCTTTTTCAGGGTCGAGTACAGGTAGCCCACGGTATCCGTGATGGCGCCGCCAAAGCCCTCGATCTCCTGGTACTGAAGCTCCGGATACACGTTGATGACCCCGGATTCCAGGTGCCTGGGTTCATCGGCTTCCAGGGTCACCGGGAGCATGCGCTCCTCCGTGACCGCTTTACTGTTCACCGCATAGGTGATACGCTGTTTCACTTTCATGACTTGAACCTCCTTTTTCGGGCACAGACCTGTTCTGACTTCATGATAAGAGAAGAAGAGGGAGAATGCAAGAATAAAAAAACAAGAAGGAGTACCTCAATGAAGGATGCAAATGAAGGCTTTTTCCAGCGCGGCTTTGTCAATCAGAACCCTGTCGATTTTGACCTTGAGGGGGTCACGGTCATCGACGGCCTGATCTATACGGAGACTGAGGACGGGATCCTCAGGATGGACTGCTTCTACGACGGGCAGATCAAAGAAAAGAAGCCGGCCATCATCTGGGCCCACGGCGGCGGGTTCATAGAGACCCACATGTCCAGGAAAAACCGGCCGGAGGACCGGTTCCTGTACCTCGTAAAGCACGGCTACTTTATTGCCAGCATCGACTATCGTCTGGCTCAGGTCCGGACGTTCCCGTGCCAGATGGAAGAGTGCAAGTGCGCGGTCCGGTACCTTCGTGCAAACGCGGACAAGTTCGGCATCGACCCGGACCACATCGCTTTCTGGGGCGAGTCCTGCGGCGGCCAGCTGGCTGGCCTCATGTCCGTCTCTGAAGGCATTCCGGATTTTGAAGACAAAGGCGGTTATCCCGGCGTTTCCAGCGAGATCCAGGCGGCGGTTGCCTGGTACGGCGCGCTCGACTACCAGGCGTTCCATGACATCCGCGCGGCGGTCGATCCGGAATACCTGAAGGCTTTTGAGGTCATCTACGGCGGTACCCAGGAAGAGAAGCGCGACGTGATCGTGAAGGGCAACCCCATGACCTACATCGAAAAGAAGCACTGCCCGTTCCTGTCCATGTGCAGCAATGGTGACGACCGCGTGCCCTATACCGTCAACACGGAATTCTGCGACCGTGCGAAGGATTACGGCAACTTCGCAGAGTACGTGATCGTCCCGGACCAGGGACACGGCTACTTCGAAGGCGAGGAATACGACAGGAAGATGTACGAATTCTTTGACCGGTTTTTGAAGGAATAAAGCGGGAAATGTATTATCGGGAAATCTGATAGCTTTGTACCGGCGGGTATGCTATACTTAAAAAAAGAGATCCCTGAAGAGTCAGGGGATCAGTGAAGCGTGAATTACAGCAGGCCCGGGATGCGCTGCTGTCAACGAAAGGGGAATACTATGAGAATTTCTGACGACATCCTTTACATTGGTGTCAACGACCACAAGATCGACCTGTTTGAGGGGCAGTATGTGGTGCCGCTCGGCATGGCGTACAATTCCTATCTCATTCTGGACGAAAAGACGGCGGTCATGGATACCGTGGACCGCAATTTCACGCACGAGTGGCTGGACAATCTCTCTAAGGCACTCGGCGGCAGAAAGCCGGATTACCTGGTCGTCCAGCATATGGAGCCGGACCACAGCGCGAACGTGTCCGCATTCATGAAGAATTATCCGGAAGCGACCATCGTCTCTTCGCAGAAGGCGTTCACGATGATGCAGAACTTCTTCGGGACGGACTTTGAAGACCGGAGGATCGTGGTGGCGGAGGGGAGCGAGCTCCCGCTCGGCAGGCACACGCTCCACTTTGTGGGTGCGCCGATGGTCCATTGGCCCGAAGTGCTGATGACCTATGACGACGCAGACAAGGTCCTGTTCTCCGCGGACGGCTTCGGCAAGTTCGGCGCGAACGACGTGGAGGACCCGGAAGGCTGGGACTGCGAAGCGCGGCGGTACTATTTTGGCATCGTCGGAAAATACGGCGCACAGGTACAGGCCGTCTTAAAGAAAGCGGCCAACCTGGAAATAGAGACCATTTGCCCGCTGCACGGACCGGTTCTTTCCGAAGATCTTGGACACTACCTGAACCTGTACAACATCTGGTCGTCCTACGGCATTGAGGACGACGGCATCGTCATCGCCTATACCTCTGTCTACGGCAACACCAAGAAGGCTGTAGAGACCCTGGCGGACCTTCTCAAGAAGAAGGGCTGTCCGAAGGTAGTTGTGACCGACCTCGCCCGCGACGACATGCCGGAGGCCGTGGAGGACGCGTTCCGCTACGGCAGGCTCGTACTCGCGACCACCACCTACAACGCGGACATCTTCCCGTTCATGCGCACATTCATCGAACACCTCACGGAGCGCGGCTACCAGAAGCGGACCGTCGCGTTTATTGAGAACGGCTCGTGGGCCCCGCAGGCCGCCAAGGTCATGAAGGGCATGTTCGAAAAGAGCAAGGACATCAAGTTCGCGGAGAATACCGTACACATCACGTCCGCGCTGAACGACACGAGCAAGAAGCAGCTCGAGGCGCTGGCCGACGAGCTCTGCTCGGACTACGAGCAGCGGAACGACGAGACCGCGGTCAAGAACGACATGACCGCGCTGTTCAGGATCGGCTACGGTCTCTATGTGGTCACCACGAACGACGGCGAAAAGGACAACGGCTGCATCGTCAACACCGTGACGCAGCTTACGGATACGCCGCTCCGCGTGGCCGTCAATATCAACAAGGCGAACTACACGCACCACATCGTCCAGAAGACCGGCATCATGAACGTGAACTGCCTTTCCACGGAAGCGCCGTTCAGCGTCTTTGAGAATTTCGGCTTCCAGAGCGGCCGTAATACGGACAAGTTCGCAGGCTACGGCGGGGACGTTCCGAGGACGGACAACGGCCTCATCTTCCTGCCGAGGTACATCAACGCGGTCATGTCCCTGAAGGTCGTCCAGGAGATCGACATGGGCACGCACGGCATGTTCATCTGCGAAGTGACCGAGGCGCGCGTCATGTCCAACGTGGAGACCATGACCTACACCTATTACCAGAAATACGTCAAGCCGAAGCCCCAGACCGAGGGCAAGAAGGGCTGGGTCTGCAAGGTATGCGGCTACATCTATGAAGGTGAGGAGCTGCCGGATGACTTTGTCTGCCCGCTCTGTAAGCACGGCCCGGCGGACTTTGAGCCCATCAGCTGACGTATCTTATAAAGGAGTGACCCATGGACGTACAGCGTGCCAGAGAGCAGCTGTTTCAGAAGGATGAGACCTTCGGGTTTATCGAGCGGGAGGAAGCGCTTCACGCGTTTCTTTCCGCCGATGTCCCCGCGGGACAGGCAGAGCGTGCCGTTTCCGCGCTGGAATTCATTCTTTCCCGGCTGTCCTGCCCGGCGGAGCCCGAAGGAATCGTCGGCCGGATGGTGGAGGGGCCTGTGCCTTATGAAATGGAACCGGTGGCCGGGAACGGCTTCAGCCATGTCGGGAACCCGTTCCAGCCCAGGACCCGCTGCGCGGGACATCTGACGCTCGACCTTAAGGACCTCCTTTCAAAGGGGCTTTCCGGGATCGTCAGAGAGATGGAAGCGCATGCGGAATCGGACGCGCAGAAGCAGTATGCCGCGTACTGCAGGAGGGCAGTTGAGGCTGTTAAGAGCTTCTGCCTCCGCTATGCGGACAGCGCGGAGCGTGCGGGAAATACCCATGCGGCGGAGGCACTCCGAACAGTGCCTTACGGACCTGCGTATGATTTCTTCAGCGCGGTACAGAGCATCTGGATGATCGAATGGGTCCTGTCCTGCGTGACCGGCGGCCGCGACTTTGCATACGGGCGCCTGGACCTTGTACTCCTCCCGTATTACAGAAAAGAAGAGGATCCCGCAAACTACGAGGTCCTCTTAAGCTTTTTACTGAAGAACAATGAGATCGGCGGAATGAATTCCGACCTCCTCAACATGCAGCCGGTGCCGTGCACTGGCACGAACATCTACGCGATGCTGGGCGGGAAAGGTGCGGAAGAGGCGCTGCCATTGAGTCTCCTCATTCTCCGCGCGGCGGAGGAAGTGCATCTCATGCAGCCTGTGCTGGCGCTTCGAATCGCAAAGGACAGCCCGAAGGAGTGGAAGCTTGCGGCGGCCAGGGTCACACAGAACCTGTCAGGCCAGGTGAGCTTCTATAACGACGACGCGATCATCCCGAACCTTCTTGATCTCGGCTTTACCGAAGAACACGCGCTGAACTATACGATGTCCGGCTGCAACCGTGCGGACTTCCCGGGGCACATGTCGAGCGACATGTACGACAATGCCCCGGCCTGCCTCCTCCGGGCCTTCATGGACCCTGAGGTCACGGATATGGACGGCATCCTCCGGCGCTTCCGTGAGGAGATGGAAAAGGAAGCGGGCCGGAAGATGGGCTGCGTCTATACGGATCCGGAGACAGATCCCCGGTTCTTCTTTGAATCCCTGTTCCTGCGCGGCTGCCCGGAGCGTGTCCGGGACATTGAAAACGGCGGCCAGGACCAGTGGACGCTCGTCCACCACCTGTGCGGTCTTGCAACGGCGGGCAATTCGCTCGCAGCCATCGAAAAGGCTGTATTTGAAGATCATGTACTCACGCTTCCGGAATTCCGGGAGCTTGTCAAAAACAATTTTGAGACCGACCCGAAGCTCCACCTGTTTATCCGGAACAGGTACCCGAAGTTCGGGAACGACGATCCTTTCGCGGACCACTGGACGCGTGTCGCCTGTGAGATCATGGTGGATGCCGTGCGGTCCTTAAACGGTACGGACGGGAGCGGGCATATCCATATCCCGGGGCTTTATTCATTGTGGTTCCATCACCGGTTCGGCGAAGCCTTAGGCGCGACGCCGGACGGACGGCTTGCCGGCGAGCCCATCTCGGAGAACCAGTCGCCGGTGTACGGCACGGACAGAGAGGGCATCGCCGCACTCCTCCATTCCCTCGGGAGCCTTCCGATGGAGAAGACGGGCTGCGGGGGCTTAAACGTCCGGCTGCAGAGCCGCCTGCCGGAGGAAATGCTTTCAGCCATGGTGGATACGTATTTTGAGATGGGCGGCGTGAATATTGCTGTGGACGTGGTGAGCCGGGAGACGCTCATTGACGCCCTGGAGCATCCGGAGAGGCATCAGACGCTGTGCGTCAGGATCGTCGGATATTCCGAGATCTTCGTCCGGCTGCCCAGGTACATGCAGCAGGAGCTCATCGACCGGACGCCGCTTACGGCGTAACTGACTTCACTGCGGCAGGACCGCCTGACAGCGGTCTGCCGGAAAGACGAAACATGAAGGGACTCATCACACGCATCCAGCGTTTTTCAACAACCAACGGACCGGGCCTTCGGACCACGGTCTTCATGAAGGGCTGCCCGCTTCGCTGCCTCTGGTGCCATAACCCGGAGACGCAGAAAATGAAGCGGGAGCTTCTTTACTATGAGGAGACCTGCACTAGATGCGGGAGCTGTGCGGAAGCGTGTCCGAAGGGCGTGCACATTTTTCAGGACGGGAAGCATGTGTTTCTCCGGGAAAACTGCGTGCTTTGCGGCGCGTGCGCGGACGTGTGCCCGGTGCGGGCGCTCGAACTTTCGGGAGAGGAGATCGAGGCTGAGGAGCTTGTCACAAGGCTTCTTCGGGACCGTGCGTTTTATGAGCACAGCGGCGGCGGGATCACGCTCTCCGGCGGGGAGCCTTTATTCCAGCCGGCGTTTACGGAGGAGGTCCTGAGACGCTGCAAGGCGGAGGGGATACACACATGCGTGGATACGTCCGGGGCCGGTGTTTCGTGCGATACAGTTGCACGGTTCACGCGGGAAGGCCTGGCAGACCTCTGGCTCTATGACCTTAAGGAGACGGATGAGGAGCGGCACAGAGCCGCAACGGGAGTTCCGTTTACGCCGATCCTCCGGAATCTGGAGACCATCGGCGAGGCCCATGGGAAGCTCCGTCTCCGATGTCCCGTGATCCCGGGGGTCAACGACCGGGAGGAGCATATGGAGAAGATCGGGGAGATCGCAGAGAAGGTGCCGGGCGTCCTTGCCATCGACCTCGTGCCGTACCACAGGCTCGGGCTCGTGAAGGCGGAAGCCCTGGGAGAGCAGCAGAAGACGTTTGAAGCACTCCCGGAAACGCGTAAAAAAGCCCTTCTCGGGCGTCTTCAGGAAAAGACGGATATTCCGTCGTCATGGATATAAAATCTTAATTTGGACCGGATTTGCCGTGCTGGAAGGGGTTCTTCTTAAACGCCGGCAGGAAAGAAAGGGGAATCTGAAATGAAAAAGATCATAGCGGCCATACTGGCATGTGTTTTACTCGCGTCGGGCTGCAGACAGGGCAACGCGGACACGGGAAAAGAAGAAGCGCGGGCAGACGTCCCGCAGTACGAAGGCTTCCGCCTTCTCTGGGCGGAAGAATTTGACGGGGACGAGCTCAGTAAGTCCGACTGGAACCGTGAGACCCACGAAAAGGGCTGGGTGAACAACGAGCTGCAGGAGTATCTTCCCAAGGAAGAATATGCATACGTCAAGGACGGGATGCTCGTGATCCAGCCTGTCAAGGACGGGGACAAGTATTACTCCGGCCGCATCAATACGCAGAAGAAGCACAGCCTGACCTACGGACGTATTGAAGCCAGGATCAAGGTCCCCACGGGCCGCGGCATCTGGCCGGCCTTCTGGATGATGCCCGACGATGAAAGTTATTACGGCACCTGGCCGAAGTGCGGGGAGATCGACATCATGGAGGTCCTCGGAGACAACACGAAGCGCCTTCACGGGACGCTCCACTTCGGCGAGCCGCACACGCAGCTGCACCGGACCTACGACCTCAAGGAAGGCGATTTTTCATCGGATTTCCACGTCTTTGCCATCGAATGGGAGCCTGATGAGATCCGCTGGTACGTGGACGGAGAGCAGTATCATTCGGCGGACGTCTGGTATACAAAGACCTCCGATGGCGAAGTGAAGCCGTTCCCGGCGCCGTTCGACCAGCCCTTCCATGTGATCCTCAACGTGGCAGTGGGCGGCGACTGGCCCGGCAACCCCACTGAGGACACCGTTTTTGACGAACGCGCGGCCATGTATGTGGACTACGTGCGTATGTATGAGCTTGACAAAGCGGCGGGTGCGGAATAAGGAGAAGCGGCAGCGGAAAGGATCAGAGGTTCTATGATTCGGAACATCGTATTTGACATCGGGAACGTGCTTGCGGGCTTTACGTGGGAGGACCGCTTCAGTAAATTTACGGAAACAGAAGAGCAGTTTGAGCGTGTTGCGGCCGCGACCATCCGGTCCGGGCTGTGGTGCGAACTCGACCGCGGCGTTTTATCCGACGAGGAAGTGATCACGCAGTTTGTCGAAAGGGACCCCGAAATCGAACCGGTGATCCGGAAGTGCGTGGAAAATTTCGATGGAATGATCAGGGAGTATCCGTATACCGTCACATGGATCCGCGAGCTGAAAGCGAAGGGCTACGGCGTGTATTATCTCTCCAACATGCCCTGGATGGCTCTCCGGGACTGCGGAAATGAAATGCGCTTCTGCGAGCTCACCGACGGCGGCATCATGTCCTGCAGAGAGCAGCTTATAAAGCCGGACCGCGCGATCTACCTGCTCCTGATGTCAAGATTCGGCCTCTCCGCAGATGAATGTGTATTTCTGGACGATTCGGAGCGGAACGTCCGGGCAGCGGAGGAGCTCGGCATGCACGGGATCCACTTTAAAAATGCGAAGCAGGCGCTCGACGAACTGTTTGAACTGAGCGTCCGGGTCGGAAGCTTAAGGGACGCAGTCGTTTTGGAAACTGCCAACTAACGGTACGGCAGACAGATACAAAAACCCCTTCCCCGGTATCGGGGAAGGGGTTTTTGACTTAAGCCAAGCCCGGCGGACAGGGCCGTCCGGCAGCGGCGCGGGAAGCAAAGTAAAGCTCCTCGGTAGCGAGAGCCATCTTGGTTACCGCAAAGTCGCGGCCGTGCGGGTAGATATACCAGGTATCCTCCAGCGTGTTGAGGTCCACACAGTCTCCGAACTTGCCTAAATACTCGTATTCGATGTGGCAGGAGTAAAGGCTTTCGACGGGCTTCAGCATTTCAAAGGGATCCCCGTCCACGTCCGTACCGCGGACAGTGAAGCCGTTCATGTCGTGGACCAACGTACCATTGCCGAGGCGGATGAACTTTTCCGCGTTCGGAAGCGTGTCCACATGGACGTCGAGGACACCGCTTGAATACGTGCCGGCTTCGACCTCCGCGCGGACGTTTGCGCGCTCCCACTCGTACCAGTCCGGGATGTGAGAAAACTCCGTCTCCCCGGTTACCGCTTCAAGCTCCCCGAGCTCGGACATCCGCCAGCGCTTGCCGCAGGACGTGCAGAAGAGCTCGTCGCCGGAAGAATCCATACGGAATTCCGTCCGGCAGTGCGGGCACTGGTACAGGACTTTGTGGAGCCCTTCGGCACGCTTCTTATAAGGCGTACGGATGCTGCGCACCTTCTGCCAGGCGAATTCGTCATACTGGAACATATCGACGATCTTCCTGTTCACCTCATCAACAGTCGCCTGCTGAAGCTCCTCCGCAGTAAAGATCTGCGTCATTTCGGCTTCCGTCGGGCGGACGTTACGCGAGTGCAGGTTCCAGAAGGGCGAGTTTATGTGATGCCCGTGGCAGATGAGCGTGACCACCGGGACGTTCAGGAGCTTGCACAGCTTCCCGAGGGAAGCGGGCAGCACCGCCGTGGTGCCGCAGAGCGAGTAGCGGGCTTCGGGGTAGATCATCGCGATGTCGCCGTTCTTTATGACCTCGCGGAGCCTCCGCACCAGGACGAGGTCTGTGGTGAATTTCCTCTTGCAGATACAGCCGACCTGCCGGAGGAGCTCCTCCCGGCCGATGAAGCCGTCTATCGCCACCACATAATTCGCACGTCTCGGAAAGGTCGCGATGGTCGCGACCTTGAAGTCCAGAAAGGCGTTATGATTGCACAATAACACGTATGGAGGGCGAAGGCCCTCCATATTGTGTTTTGTGATCTTCACGCGGTGGGCGAGTACGTCCGGCAGGCTCAGGATCCACGTAAGCGGACGGAGATACCACCGGGTGCGTATGGCCGGGCGCGTCATGTCAAAGCGTTTAAATTCCTGTTTCATAAATGATCCGTGAAGCAGTGCAGATACGATGATTCATTATTTGATCTCGTGAATCCAGCCTTCCGGCGCTTCCACGGTACCCATCTGGATGCCGGTCAGGGTCTCATAGAGCTCTCTGACCTTCGGGCCGACGGTCTCAAGGCCGTTCGAGAAAACGATCTCCTTGCCGTGGTCGTTGATGAGGCCGATGGGAGAGATGACCGCCGCGGTGCCGCAGAGGCCGGCTTCTTCGAAATCGCCGATCTCAGCCAGCGCGACCGGGCGCTCCTCAACTTCCATGCCGAGGTATTCCTTCGCGACGTACACGATCGAGCGGCGGGTGACGGACGGAAGAATGGAATTCGACTTCGGCGTCACGAGCTTGTTGCCCTTGATAAAGATGATGTTCGCGCCGCCTGCTTCCTCGACAAGCGTCCTGGTCGCGGAATCCGGGAACAGGTTCTCGTCAAAACCTTCCGCATGCGCCGTCACGGAAGCGTGCAGGCTCATCGCGTAGTTCAGGCCGGCCTTGATGTGGCCTGTGCCGTGCGGTGCCGCCCGGTCAAAGTCCGAAATACGGAGCTTGATGGGACGGATACCGCCCTTATAGTACGGGCCGACAGGCGTGCAGAAAATACGGAACTGGTACTCGAGGCAGGGCTTCACGCCGATGACCGCGTTCGTACCGAATTCGTACGGGCGGAGGTAGAGCGTTGCGCCTGAGCCGAACGGCGGCACGTATTCGATGTTGGCCTTCACGACCTGCTCAACGGCGTCGATGAACCGCTCCTTCGGGAAAACCGGCATCTCGATCTGCTTTGCGGACGCCACGATCCTGTCTGCGTTGAGGTCGGGGCGGAAGGTCACGATCCGGCCGTCCTTCGTGGTATAGGCCTTCAGGCCCTCAAAAATGGTCTGCGCGTACTGAAGTACGCCTGCACTTTCGGAAATAGTGACGTTCGGGTCGTCGATCAGCGCGCCGTCATCCCACGCGCCGTCTTTATAGTTGGATACATACCGCTTGTCTGTTGCGATATACGCAAAGCCGAGACTTGCCCAATCAATGTTTTTCATAATCTGACACTCCTTTCGTACAGGTTTACGATGTTTTTATTATAATCCACTCTTAGAGAATGTCAATGTCAAAAAGGCGCCGGGCGTTTTGACCCGGCGCCGGATAGTTTACAGGAAAAGTGAGGCAACGGATCGCGCAGTGAGGATTTTCCTGCTCACGAAGCG
>JAFRVD010000078.1 GCA_017441825.1 Lachnospiraceae bacterium | reverse complement strand
CGGGCAAGGGAAGCATATGGCTTCCCTTGCCCGCCGTCAGTTTATCGTGTCCCGAAGCGTTCCGGATCCCAGTACGCGCGCTTGTTCGTGTCCAGCGCACGGATGGCGGCCATGTCATCGTCGGAAAGGACGAAGTCGAAGACTTCGGAGTTCTGGATGATGCGGTTCTTGTGAACGGACTTCGGAATGACCACGTTCCCGATCTGCAGGTGCCAGCGGATGATGACCTGCGCTGAGCTCTTGCCGTACTTCTTGCCGATCGCGACAAGCACCGGGTTGTCGAGCAGCAGGAAATCCTTGCCGCCAAGCGGCGACCATGCCTCCACTACAATACCCTTCTCCTTACAATATTCCTTCACCTCGCGGTTCTGGAACGCGGGATGCAGCTCGATCTGGTTGGCAGCGGGTGTGAGATAGCCGAGCCGCGCAAGGTTCTCCAGGTGGTGCACCTGGAAGTTGCTCACGCCGATCGCCCGGATCTTCTTCTCTTCATACAGCTTCGTGATCACCTCGTAGGCCTCTTCGTAATTCGGGACCGGCCAGTGCAGCAGGTACAGGTCCACGTAATCCGTCTTCAGATTTTCGAGAGACCGGTTGAAGCAGTCCAGCGCCTGACGCTTTTCAATATCGCCGGTCGCGCACTTTGTGGTAATGAAGATCTCCTCGCGCTTTACGCCGCTTCTTCTGACGCCTTCCGCAACGTCGCTTTCATTGCGGTACGCCATTGCGGTGTCGATGTGCCTGTAGCCCGCCTCCAGTGCCCACTGCACTGCCTGCGCGGTCTCTTCTCCGACCTCGGAGCGGAACACGCCCAGGCCGAACTGCGGGATGGTCACGCCGTTATTAAATGTCAGTGTCGTATAGTTCAGCATATTTTTACCTCCTCAAAAAACAGTCCATAATTACTTATACTCTAGCACAGAAGAGACAGCCGGTAAAGCAGACGATTCGGCGCCTGTTCCTGCCGCTTTTTCTGCAAAATGTCCATTTCAGAACAGCGGTCCCGCAATTTACAAGAGCACGTCCGGATGTTATGATGGTACCAGCTTGGAAGGGCCCCGGAGAATGCCCGTGCTGCCGCGCGTGACGGGGACCCGCAGGAAGAGAAACGGTTCCGGAAGGAGGATGAACAATGGATAGAGACAAGGTCAGAAGCTATCAGAATTTTAACGTATCCCTGTACTGCCCTGTTTTCAGCATCAAGGACATCGATGACTTTAACGCATTTGACGAAGAATTTCAGCACATCGAAAAGCATGTGAAGATCGGCAGGGTGTACCTCGAAAACTACCGCGGGGAAGAGTGGACTCCCGAGGAGCAGCTCCTGAAGGTCAAGGATTACTTTGAGAAGAAGGGTATCGCTACGGCGGGCGGCATCACCCCGGTGGCGAAGGGCGACCCGTCCAGGGACGGGTTTGTCTCCCTGTGCTATTCGAAGCCGGGCGGAGAAGAGCAGCTCGTGAAAGCGGTGGAGATGAACGCAAGGATCTTTGACGAGTTCATCTTTGACGATTTCTTCTTCCTGAACTGCAGATGCGAGGCGTGCGTCAAAAAGCGCGGGAACAGGACCTGGAAGGACTTCCGCCTTGCGGAAAAGAAGCGGCTGATCACGGACTGCGTGATGGGACCCGCAAAGAAGATCAACCCGAACGTCAACGTGATCCTGAAATACCCGCAGTGGTTCGAGGTCTTCAACGAGCTGGGCTACGACCTCAAGATGGAGCCCGCAATGTTCGATACGATCTACACGGGCACGGAGACCCGCGACCCGCAGTATTCGCACCAGCACCTGCCGAAATACCTTTCGTATTTCACGATGCGGCTTTACGAGGCTGCGGCGCCCGGACGAAACTTAGGCGGCTGGTTCGACCCGTACGAGTGCACGTACAACCTGAACTCATACCTTGAGCAGGGCTATCTCACTCTTTTCGGAAAAGCGAAGGAAGTGATGCTGTTCTGCATGGGGAGCCTTTTAAAGAGTGCGACGCCGTTCCGGCTGTTTGCGCCGGCGGCAGGCGAGATGTTCGCGGAAGCGGACGAGTACATGGGTGAACTTGGCGATCCTGTGGGCATCCCGGCCTACATGCCGCATGACGCACGCGGCGAAGACAACATCCATTCGTACCTCGGCATGATCGGCTTCCCGACCGAGCCGTACCAGGAGTACCCGGAGGACGCGAAGACTGTGTTCCTCGCGCAGGGTGCGCTTGCGGACCCGGATCTGCCGGAGAAGATGGAAAAGACGCTCCTTGCGGGCGGCGACGTCATCGTCACCAGCAACTTTGTCCGCAAGATGGGCTTTGACAAGTTCCGCCGCTTCGCGTATGTGGACGTGACTGACCGGAAGGCGCTTGTGCAGGAGTACGGCGCGCCAAGTACGCACGACATCTACGTGGGCAGGAAGCCGGCGCTCATCACGCAGATCGACACCGGCGTCAATGACATCACCGTCCTGTCCTGCGCCTTTGGCGAGGACAACAACTTCCCGATCGTCTGCCGAACGAACTACGGCGACGGAAGGCTCACCATCATCACGATCCCGGACGACTTCGGCGCGCTGTACCTCTACCCGAGGGAAGTGCTTTACTCGATCCGGCAGCAGGGGGAGAAGTCCGTACCGTATACCCTGGACGCGCCGTCCCGCGTGCAGCTGTTCGTCTATGACAACGATAAGGTCATCATCCGCTCGGATTACGAGAACATTACGACAGTGGGCCTTACGGTGCCGGAAGGAAAGACCGAAGCCGTGGATCTGGTCTCCGGAAGGTCGTTCCCGGTGAAGGACGGCCGCGTCACGTTCCGCGCGATGCAGGGCATCAATTACGTCCTGGACGTCCGGTAAGCCGCATCACTTTCGGATCCCCGGAAAACCTTCTGAAAACCCGTAAATCTCCTGATATTCCGGAATAAACTGCGCAATTTGCGGAATCAGTGCTTTTACAGAACCGTATATTGTGGTAGAATGTCCGTGTAAAGGATATCGGGGCGAAGCCCCGGAACAGGAGGAGAATCATATGACACCAGGACAAGTCATTCTGATCATCGCGGCAGTAATCGTTCTGATACTGCTGTTTTCAAACATCCGCGTGGTGCCGCAGGCCACACAGTATATTGTGGAGCGTCTCGGCAAATACAGAGCGACCTGGGATGCGGGTCTTCATGTAAAGCTGCCGCTCATTGACAACATCGTAAAGAAGATCACCATCAAGGAGCAGGTGCTGGACACGCCGCCGCAGCCCGTTATTACGAAGGATAACGTCACGATGCAGATCGATTCCATCGTGTACTTCCACATTTTTGACGCGAAGCTGTTTACATACGGTGCAGTCGATCCGATCTTCGCGCTGGGCAACCTGTCCGCGACTACCCTTCGTAACATCGTCGGCGAGCTTTCCCTCGACGAGACGCTGACGTCCCGTGACATCATCAACGGGAAGCTTACCTTTACGCTGGATGAAGCGACCGACCGCTGGGGCATCAAGGTCACCCGCGTGGAGCTTAAGAACATCATCCCGCCGGCGGAGATCCGGGCGTCCATGGAGAAGGAAATGAAGGCTGAGCGTGACCGCCGCCAGACCGTTCTGGAAGCGGAAGGCCATCGCCAGGCAGTCATAACCCGCGCGGAAGGCGACAAGCAGGCTATGATCCTTGCGGCAGAAGGTGAGCGCGACGCGCGCATCGCCCGCGCGGAAGGTGAAGCGAAGGCGCTGCTTCTTGCAAAGCAGGCAGAAGCAAACGGCCTGAAGGCTCTGAAGGATGCACAGCCGAACGAGGCAGTGCTCGAGCTCAAGAAATACGACGCGCTCATCCAGATGGCCAACGGCAAGGCATCCAAGCTGATCATCCCGACGGATACCGTGCAGGCTGTGAAGAAAAACGTGCTGTTCACGGAGACCACAGGGTTAGGAGACGTCACGCCGGAGGGCGAGGACGATCCGATCCCGGAAGTTGAGGATCCCTGCTGCGAACGTTTTGAGAACGAATAATACAGTCGGAGTATTTGAATGAAAAAGATCGTCGTGATTGACGGCCAGGGCGGCCGGCTCGGCCAGATGGTCGTGGAAGGAATCAAGAAGGAAGGGCTCAAGGCAGACCTTGTGGCTATCGGCACGAACAGCAGCGCTACGGCGGCCATGCTGAAGGCCGGCGCCGATGCCGCCGCCACCGGGGAGAATCCCGTGGTGGTGGCGTGCCGGACGGCGGACGTGATCGTGGGGCCCATCGGTATTGTTGCCGCGGACTCGCTCCTCGGAGAGATCACCCCTGCCATGGCGGTCGCCGTGGGGCAGAGCCCCGCGCTCAAGCTGCTCCTTCCGGTCAGCCACTGCAACAATGAAGTGGTTGGCGTCCGGGACTTCACGATGAGCGAGATGGTCAAGGCGACCATTGAACGGCTGAAAGAGCTGGTATAAAAAGCCGGATAAAGGGCAAACAGCCCGCATAACAAAAAAGGGGAGATGCGAAAGCATCTCCCTTTTATATACCGCGCGTCTCCAGTTCGAACACCGTCCACGGACGTTACCGCTGTAGTTAACTCGGCCCAGGCACCCTTACGTCACACAAGTCAATCCTCTTAGTGCTGCTTCATTCCTGACCTGACACGGTTCGCGGCGACCTGTTGCATAAGACCCGGACGTCAACGCCACTTGCAGCGGGCTGCCCCGCAGGCGCATGCCCTCATTATCGACATGACCCCTGCTGTAGCGGATTGCAGGTACAAGGCTCCGCTAATTCCCCGGCTGCGCGGCTTAATCATTATAACTGCAGCGGCTTTATTTGTCAAACGGATTCTTGGGAAGGCTTAAGCCTCTCCTAATTCCTCCGAGATCTTTATGATCTCGTCGATCATTCCGCCGATCGTTTCGATGGTCCGCATGAGCGGGCCGTCCGTCGTGATATCGATGCCGGCGAGGGCCGCAAGGCCTGTGGGATCCAGCGTGCTGCCGGCGGTAAGGACCTTCTTCCAGGCCTCCACGGCAGGCTCGCCTTCCGTTTCGATCTTCCGCGCGGCTTCCGTAGCCACCGTCAGGCCGGCGCTGTACGTGTAGGAGTACAGGCCCATGTAGTAATGCGGCTGGCGCATCCAGGTGAGTTCGGCGCCGGGGATCAGCTCGACAGCATCGCCCCAGAACAGCTCCAGGTTTTTCTTAAAGATATCCGAAAGGACTTCGGCGGAAACAGAGCCGCCATCGTCGATGATCTTGTAGACCTCACGCTGGTACCACGCCTCCCGGAGGTGGGTGACAAAGTTGTGGTAGTAGGTATGGCCGACCATGCTCGAAAGCACCCAGCGGCGGAAACGTTTATCGTCAGACGTCCGCAGGAGGTAGTTCCCGAGCAGAAGCTCGTTCATGGTAGACGGCGCCTCCACGAAGTACGTGGAAACGTCCGTGTCGTACAGGCTCTGGGCAGCGTTCGTCAGGCGGAAATGGCCTGCGTGGCCGAGCTCGTGGGCGATCGTGAAGACGTCCGCCATCCGGTCGTTCCAGGACAGCAGGATAAATGAATTCCTGCCGTAGGGGCTTGAGCAGAAGCCGCCTGTGGACTTTCCCTGGTTCTTCGCGAAGTCGATCCAGCGGTTATTGAAGGCTTCGTCGACCATGGACTGGTAATCTTCGCCCAGGACCGCGAGGCCCTTCCGGACGTATTCGTGCGCTTCCGGAATGGTCACGCGGGGATCGAAGTCCGGGTCCACGGAAAGCTTAAGGTCCGCGAAGGTCATCTTGTCAAGCTTATGGATCTTCTGTAAGAGCTTTGCGTAGCGTCTCATATACGGCGCCAGATGCTCCGTGATGAGGTCGATCTGGCGGTCGTACATCTCCCGCGTCACCTTCTGGTCGAACAGCAGATAATCGAAAACGGAGGGGAAGCCCCGCAGCTTCGACATGGTCTTATCATAGACGACGTTCGCGTTATATGCCGTGGCCGTCACGTTTTCATACTGGCGGATCTTTTCTGAAAAAGCGTTGAACGCCGCGCGCCGGACGGCGGTGTCGCGTTCGTATTCGTAATCGTCCTCAAACAGGGAATAGCCGAGCGGATAGGTCTTCCCGTCCACAGTGAAGCTGTCGAACTTCATGTCCGCGAGCTTCGCCATGTTGTAGACTTCATAAGGGGTTTCGAAGGTCTGGGAAAGGGCGGCGAGGGCCTTTTCCGTCTCCTTATTGAGCTGGTGCGCCTTCTGCCGCTTGATGTCCCGGAGCCGGAGTTTGCAGCCTTCGGCCTTTTCGATCGCCTCGTCCAGCACCTCGTCCGGGGCTTCCAGGATCTCGCTTTCCACAAAGGAGAGCTCCGCGGAAAGTTCTGCGGACAGGCTCATCATGCGGTTGCTTTTCTCCTGGTTTGCGGTATCATAATAGTCCACCTCCACGGCCAGGCCGGTGTAGCTGCCCGCGAGGATCATCAGCTTTTCGCCTTCTTCCATCTTTTCAAGGCAGGCGATGATGTTGTCCGCGGTGTTCAGGTTCCCGCGGTATTTCTCCACGATCTCCGCGGCGATCGCCTTTGCTTTCTCCACGTCCTTCATCATTTCTTCTTCCGAGGGATAGATCAGGGACAGGTCCCAGGTCAGCTCCGCCGGAACGTCTTTTCTCATTGGCAGATCCATTTGGTTTCTCCTTATTTTTTTTATAATTGATCAGAGCGTTTTGAAGCCTCCGCCTTCTTTTCTTCCGGAAGCGGTTTCCCGACGTGAACATTGATGTATGGCATAGAAGCACCTCCGTTTTTTGTTTGAGTATACCATACGGAAGGGGTTCAGTAAAGACGGGACCTTTATACGGCGGCCCCGCCGGGGGAAGGCTTATGAGGACATCTTTCTTCTTGTCACATGAAATGAATTGATGTATAATACATTCTGACTACATATGCCGCAGTGTGCCCTTTTTTGGCGGGAACGGACCGGGCCCGGTGCGGACGGCGAAAATAACAGGTCATTCCCGAAAATTCAATAAATGATCAGACGGAGGTCCATATGAAAAGAATCGGTATGCTCACGAGCGGCGGCGACTGCCAGAGCCTGAACGCTACTATGCGCGGCATTGGTAAAGCGTTGTTTAACTATTACGGAAACGAAATTCAGATCATCGGCTTCATCGACGGCTACAAGGGACTGATGCACAATGAATACAAGGAGCTGACCAGCCGGGACTTCTCCGGTATCCTGGACGAGGGCGGCACCATCCTGGGCACCTCGCGCCAGCCGTTCAAGATGATGCGCGTGATCGAGGACGGATTTGACAAAGTGGCCGCCATGAAGCGGACCTACAAGCACCACAACCTGGACTGCCTGTGCGTCCTGGGCGGCAACGGCTCGCAGAAGACCGCGAACCTGCTTCGCGAAGAAGGCCTTAACGTGATCGGCCTTCCGAAGACCATCGACAACGACCTGTACGGCACGGATATGACCTTCGGCTTCCAGACGGCGGTCAACATTGCGACTGAGGCTATCGACTGCATCCACACCACGGCGGCGTCTCACGGCCGGGTGTTCATCATTGAAGTCATGGGCCACGCGGCAGGAAACCTGACGCTCCACGCAGGTGTTGCGGGCGGCGCGGACATCATCCTGATCCCGGAGATCCCTTACGACATCAAAGCAGTCGCGAAGGCGGTCGAACGGCGCGCGGCAGAGGGCAAGAACTTCACCATCATCGCGATGGCGGAAGGCGCGCTGTCCAAGGAAGACGCTTCCATGAAGAAGAAAGCGCTGGAAAAGAAGAGGAGCGAGATGCCTGCGTCCTTCGAACTTGGCGCGGAGATCACCAAGCTGACCGGACAGGAAGTCCGCGTGACAGTGCCCGGACACACGCAGCGCGGCGGCCGTCCCTGCCCCTATGACCGTGTCCTTTCCACAAGACTAGGCGCGGCAGCGGCGCAGTTCGTGATCCGTGAGAAATACGGCGTACTGGTCGGCATTCACAATGACAAGATCGTTCCGGTCCCGCTTGAGGACGTTGCAGGCAAGCTGAAGCTTGTGGATCCGGAAAGCGAGATCGTGGCGCAGACCAGGATGATAGGGATTAGTTTCGGGGATAAGTAAATGGATTGGCCGGCAGAGCCGGCCCCAGACAGGAAAGAAACATGGCTTACACGGCTCTTTACAGAAAGTGGCGTCCGACGCGGTTCGAGGACATGCGCGGACAGGAAACGGTCGTCAGGACGCTGAAAAACCAACTGAATAGCGGCCGGATCGGACATGCCTATCTGTTTGCGGGGACCCGCGGAACCGGTAAGACCACGGCGGCCAAGATCTTCGCGCGGGCGGTGAACTGCGAGCACCCGGTGGACGGGAGCCCGTGCAACGAATGCGCGGTGTGCCGGGCTATCCTTTCGGGAAACTCGGTGAACGTGGTGGAGATCGACGCGGCGTCCAATAACGGCGTGGACAACATCCGCGAGATCCGCGAGGAAGTGCGCTACAAGCCCACGGAAGGAAATTACCGCGTCTATATCATCGACGAAGTGCACATGCTTTCCGCCGGCGCGTTCAACGCGCTCCTGAAAACGCTTGAGGAGCCGCCGGAATACGTCATTTTCATCCTCGCGACCACGGAGATCCACAGGATCCCCATCACGGTGCTTTCGAGGTGCCAGAGGTACGATTTCAAGCGTCTGGACCTTGCCACACTGAAGGGACAGCTCCGGGATATCCTGAGAGAAGAGGGGATCGAGGCAGAGGAGAGTGCGGTGAGCTTCATCGCACGGCAGGCGGACGGCTCGAGCCGCGACGCCTTGAGTATTCTCGAGCAGTGCGTGAGCTTCTACTATGGCGAAAAGCTCACGTATGAAAAGGTGCTGGACGCCCTGGGTGCGTCCGACCAGATGGTATTTTCCGAGCTTTTGCGACGTATCATAAACAAGGACGTTTCCGGGACGGTGTCCGTGGTGGACGATCTTTTATCCACCGGCCGCGACCTTTCGCAGTTTGTCCTGGACCTGACGTGGTACCTTCGGAACATACTGCTCTTACAGACGGAGGACCCGTCCGAGGAGACCTTAGGTGTCTCCCGGGAGAATCTCCTTCTGATGAAGGAAGAAGCCGAGGAGCTGGACTACCACGACGTCATGCGGTACATCCGCATCCTCGGAGAGCTGTCCAACCGGATCCGCTTTTCCGGTGGGAAGCGTGTGCTTCTCGAGCTGGCGCTGATCAAGATGATGCAGCCGGCAGCGGAAACGGACGAAGAAAGCCTTCTGGCCCGCATCCGGGCGCTGGAGGAGGAGCTTCGGGAGATCACGTCCGGGAGGCGTGTTCTGACGGAGCCGGCTTCATCGGTACCGGCAGATATATCGGAAGAGTCCCGGAGGGCGGTTGATTTTGCGGAAGCTGCCGGGTACAGGCAGGAAAGCCCCGGTCAGGCACCGGAAAAACAGTCGGCAAAAGTGGTGGAGATCTCTCCTGCAGCGTATGAGGACCTCATGAAGGTCAGGAACGGGTGGAAGGAGATCGTCGAACGCCAGGGCAGGCTGTTCAGAGCGCTCCTTGCTGACACGGAAGTCTCCGCGGACAGGGACGGCGGAATAGAGGTGCTGTTCGAAAACGAATTCAATTACACGGCGGCCGTGAAATCAAAGCGCGCGGATGAGCTTCGGAAGATCCTGAGGGAGATGTTCGGAAAGGACTTCCCGGTTTCCTTTAAGCTTCTCCGCGGGACGGAAACTGTGCCGGAGATCGTTCCGGGGAAAAGGATCCCCGGGATCGAAATGGACATAGAAGAGTAAAAGGAGAAAGAAATGGCAAAACGCGGCGGTTATCCCGGCGGCATGATTCCCGGGAATTACAGCAACCTGATGAAGCAGGCTCAGCGCATGCAGCGTCAGATGGAAGAGCAGCAGGCAGCGCTTGAGCAGAAGGAATTTACGGCAAGTGCGGGCGGCGGTGCGGTCACCGTGGTGATCACAGGCAAGCATGAGCTGAAGTCCGTAAAGATCTCCCCGGACGTTGTGGATCCGGAAGACGTTGAAATGCTTGAGGACCTGATCATAGCAGCCATGAATGAGGCGCTCAGCCAGGTGGAAAGCGCACAGGGCGAGAATCTGGACAAGCTGACCGGCGGGCTCGGCGGCCTGCCCGGCATGAACGGGCTGTTCTAAGGCGCAGGGAGAAGCAATGGATTATTACAGCAGTGAGATCAACCGGCTGATCGAGGAGCTCACGGCGCTCCCCGGGATCGGCGCGAAAAGTGCCCAGCGGCTGGCGTTTCACATTATCAGCATGCCCGAGGAAAATGTGGACAGGCTCGCGGACTCCATGAAGAGTGCGCGGAAGAACGTCCGGTACTGCAGGGAGTGCTTTACGCTGACAGACGATGAGCTGTGTCCCATATGCAGGAGCAAAAGCCGGAACCACCGTGTGATTATGGTGGTGGAGACCACCAGAGACCTTGCGGCATATGAAAAGACCGGCAAATATGAAGGTGTGTATCATGTGCTTCACGGAGCCATCTCGCCCATGCTCGGGGTGGGACCGGCGGACATCCGCCTGAAGGAGCTCATGAAGCGTTTGGAAAAGGACGTAGACGAAGTCATCATCGCCACAAATAACAGCCTGGAGGGCGAAACGACGGCCATGTACATAAGCCGCCTCATCAAACCCAGCGGTATCAAGGTCACCCGGATCGCGAGCGGCGTGCCGGTGGGCGGAGATCTGGAATACATTGACGAAGTTACACTGCTTCGGGCTCTGGAGGGCAGAGTTGAGTTGTAGGTCCGAAGGAACCGGTGATTCCGCGGAATTCCGCGCGGGGTGTGGAATGGAGAACAGACATGAATAAGATCGAGTATCAGCAGCGGCTTGACGAAGTCCTTCAGATGATCTCAAACGGCAGGTATCAGGAAGCTGTAGATCTGTGCGACACGATCAGCCTGGATCAGCTGAGGAGTCCCAAAAACCTTCAGAAGATCGCCAAAGCGTATGAAAAGTGCAGAAGATATGCGGATGCTGAGGATATCCTCCTTCAGGCAAGGGAAGCGGCCCCCAGGAGCAGGAGCACCCTGTTCCATCTGTGCACCGTAGCCGTGAAGGCGGACGATCTGGAATCGGCACGGGCCTATTACGAAGCTTTTGCGAACGTTGCGCCGGACGACAAGGAGCGGTATGTGCTTCAGTACAGGATCGCCATGAAAGAGGGCGTTCCCGCAAATCAGCTGATCCGCATCCTGGAAGCGTCCAAGGAGTTCGAGCCGGATGACAAATGGATGCTGGAGCTCGCGCGCCTGTATGCCGGCGTGGGAGACAATGAGAAGAGCATAGAGACCTGCAATGAGATCGAGATGTGGTTCTCCAGCGGCAAATACGTGGAAGCGGCCCAGGAGCTCCGGAGAAGGATCGAAGCCGGCGACTCCTTTGAGGGCGTGCTGCCGAAGACCAAAGGGAACAGCGTGACCGAGGACGAGACGATGGAGCTCGATATCCCGCAGGAGGACACCTCGTACAGCCTTGAGACGGCAGAAGTGCCTTCCGGGGAAGAGGCTCCCGCGGAAGAAGCTCCGGAAGAGGAGGTCCCGGTACGCCCGGCAGAGCCTGTGAGACGCGGTTCCCGCGGGGAGGCGCGGCCGAGGAGAGGCTTTGCGTTCTTCGGAAAGAATAATCAGGAGAAGGCTGAGAAAGCAGAAAAGGCGGAGAAGCAGGAAAAGCCGGAGAGGATCGAATCCCGCTATGAACAGCCGGTGGGGCCGGGAGGCTCGCCGGAGGAATACAGACGGGCGTCCAGGGAAAAACGGCGCCAGATGGAGCTTACCGGGGACAGCTGGATCCCTGCGTGGACGGGCACGATCCCGGACATTGAAGGAGACCCGGACCTTTCGGATGCGGGTATTTCCCCGTACAGCACGGCCTCTTTTGAAAAGCCTGCCGTAAAGCGGCCTGGCAAAAACGACAGCTGGGCGTTTACGATGGACGTCGGCTCTGCCACACCGGAACGGACCGGCAGGATCGAGACCATCACGGATGAGGATGAGGCGAGATATTACGCTTATTCGGACGCTGCGTCCCGGAAGGCGCAGATGCCGGAGGAGGATTCCCGGTACGCGAAGAGCGGCATCTATGAGGCACAGGAGCCGCCTAAGAAGCCTGAAGAGAAGCCGAAGAAAAAAGATTACGACGACTACACTGCCGCGCTGGGCGTGATTCCGGACAAGGTGTATGACAAGGACCTCGAGGAGGAACTTAGGAAGCCCCGGAAGGAAGAAGAAAAGGCGCCGGAGCGCATAGAAGAGGACCCTGTAAAGCAGGCAATAGAAGCGCCTGACGAACATGTGACCATCAAGGTCAAGGGACCGTCCGTCCAGAAGGCTGTTGAATACGAGACCGTATCCTTTGATACGCTGAAGACTCCCACGGTCACGGAGAGCGGCGTGAAAGCCGCAGCGGAAGAACCGGAGGAGACGCAGGAAGAGAAGGGTCCGGCAGAAGAGGCGCCTCAGGCGGAAGAGAAAAAAGCCGCGTGGGAAGAGCCGGAAAAGAATAAACAGGACAGCGGGGAGCTTTATTTCACGAGACCTTCGCAGGAGCCGCTTCCGGATGATTACGGGCTGAGCGCGGAGGAGATCGACGCACGGGTCACGGAGCAGGATCTGAAGGACCGGAAGCTCGCGGATCTGGAGCAGTTCAAGACGCTCCCCATCGAGCCGGAGATCGACAAGACCATCTGGCATTTCCTGGTCATCGGCGACAACCCGGCTCTGACCCTTGAATGTGCGCGCGAGCGCATGAAAGAGCTTGGGGAGATGTACCCGAACGGCCCGAAGAAGATGCTGAAGATCGCGGCGGAGAAGATCGGCGATGCAAGCATCGTGAATTCTCTGGACCGATTCCTTGGCAACATGGTCATCGTCCAGCACGTATCCGTGCTGCAGGACCGGCAGCTTAAGGAATTCGCGAAGATCCTGGACAAGGACGACCGGTCGCTTCTGGTCGCGTTTACGGACAGGAGGAGTGCTGTTGCGGACGTCTTAAAACGTGCACCGGAGCTCTTCAATTCGTTCACTGCAGTCTTTGAAGGCAGGACCTATACACCCAGAGACCTGGTGGACGTCGCGAAGGAATACCTCCTTAAAGAAGACGCGAAGCTTTCTCGTGACGCACAGGCGGTCGTTTTTGAGGAAGCCAGACGCATCCTTCAGGAGAACACGGGTTATTACAGAAACAAGATCCGTGCGTTTGTCAAGGAAGCGCTGGACCGTGCGGACAACGGCGGCTTCTTAGGCCTGGGCGGCGGAAGATTCGATAAGAACGGATATCTGGTCGTGACCGCGCGTCACTTCAAGTAAGGCAGGGACGGAAAGATGAACTGGCTGCTGATCATTCTGGTCATCTTCGTGGCCATAAAGGCTGTTGTCAGCTATAAAAAAGGCTTTGCGAAGATGCTCCTTTCGCTTTCGGCATCGATCCTGACCCTGGTACTGGTTTGGATATTCGCACCGGCTGTCAAAAGCTTTATCCTGGAGCACACAGACGCGCGGGAGACGCTTGCTGCCCGGCTGGATAAAGTGCTGGACGGACGGCTGCCGGAGCTTTCTCAGGAGGTTTTTTCCTCCGATGACTCCATCCTCCCGGAATCGTTACGCGATTCGCTCGCTGAAACACTTACAACGTACCGTGCGAACGGTGTACATGCGGTGAGCCTGAGCATATCAAAGCTCCTGATCACCGCCGCGTCCTACGGTATCCTTTTCCTGTTCCTGTGGCTCGCCCTGAAGATCGTGGGCTACGTCCTGCACCTGGTGACCAGGCTGCCTGTGCTAAAGCAGGTGAACGGCTTTATGGGCCTTGTTCTGGGCCTTTTGGAAGCATATATCCTGATCGGCATCCTGTTCGTCCTGATCACGGCTTTTACGCATACCGAATTCGGCATGACGCTGATGGAGCAGATCGGTTCGAGCCGCGTGCTCACGTTCATGTACAACTATAACCTGGTCGTGAAGCTGATCTTTAAGTAATAATGTAAGGCCGCCCCGGTAAGGGGCTGTTAAAAAAGTTAAAGGAGAAGGGCG